>JBOGLD010000085.1:0-3378 GCA_050745885.1 Terriglobales bacterium | reverse complement strand
TGGAATGGAGCAGCCAACGCTATCCTCGGGAACTGGGAGGTGGACGTGATTGAGAAAGCGACGTCCGGGTTCCCGCTCTTTGTGGTGGATAGCGCCAATGGGGGCACACCCGGTGATCCCGGCGTGTCGGGGGTGGCCTTCTCCTGGAACGGCAACGGTTTGAACCGCCCCGATCAGGTAGGCGACCCCAACAAGCCCGGACCGGTGGCCGCGAATCCAACCTGTAACGCACCCTCACAAGTCCACACGTTGACTAATTGGTTCAACCCCTGCGCCTTTGTGCACGCTGCCCCGGGTGAACTGGGAGACGCAAACCGTGCCCCAATCTATGGACCGCGGTTTGTGAATACCGATTTCTCTTTGGTCAAGCATTTCCCTCTTCCCTACGAAAGTATGCGGCTGGACTTTAGGGCGGAGTTTTTCAACGTCTTCAATCATCCCCAGTTCTATTTGCCGGGCGGGAGCAGCTCAATGCAGGATGTCGACGCGGGCTCGAGCTTTGGTGTAGTGAGCGGGACCGTGAATAACCCGCGCGTGATCCAGTTTGCCCTCAAGTTGAACTTCTAGGGCAAATGACGTGACAGAACCATCCGGCGTCGGGCGGGTACCTTCACCCGCCCAGCCGGGTCCGAGCCCGGCAGCCTCGTGCTTAGAACAAACATTTGGAGGTCGAATGGGCCGTTGCAGGTGGCAACTGGTATGGCTGTGCCTGTTCGGTGTGAGCCTTTCGTTGGCCGCGTCCGCCCAGAAAATCAAAATCATCGTCGATCAGGACGCCCGCGGCCCCGGCACCAGCGACCAGCAGGCGCTTCTGGTTTTCCTGCAGTCGGACAAGTTCGACGTCCTGGGTATCACCACCGTCAGCGGCGACCAGTGGGTCAAGGAAGAAACCCAGCACACGCTGCGCATGCTGGAAATCGCCCAGCGCACGGACGTCCCGGTGATTCAGGGCGCGGAGTTTCCTCTGCTCAATTCCAAGGAAGAAACCGAGCGCTGGGAAGCCCTGTACGGCAAACTGGAATACAAGGGATGCTGGACTGAACACTTCAAAGCCAATCGCTCCACCGTCTACGACGAGCCCTACCACGCCCCTGACGTTGTTCCTCCCATGAAGGAAGGGGCGCCGCACATTCAGGCCGCGCCTGGAACTGCCGCCGAGTTTATAGTGCGGATGGTCCACAAATATCCCGGCGAAGTCGTGCTTTGGGCTGGCGGCCCTCTGACCAATTATGCCCTGGCGCTGAAGCTCGATCCCTCGGTAGCCACTCTGGCCAAGGAGTTCGTCATGATGGGCGGCGGATTGTACGCCGACAAGGGCGCCATCGATCCCGGCGCCATCGATGCCCGCCGAGAATTTAACTGGTGGTTCGATCCGGAAGCCACCCGCATCGTGCTCCGGGCGCCCTGGAAGAAAGTGACCATCACCCCGATCGATATCTCGGTCAAAACGCGTTTTACCACCGAAATGAAGGCCACCATCTCCAAAGCAAACACTCCGGTCACGCAATATCTCGATAAGTATTCCTTGCCCGGGTACATGTGGGACGAAATTGCCGGCGCAGCCCTTATCGATCCCTCCATCATCACCGGCCAGAAGCAGCTCTATATGGACATCGACGTCGATCATGGAGCCAGCTATGGCAAGACCATCTTCTGGGACGCTAAAGCGCAAGTGCCGCCCTACTTGCGCCTGGCCAATGTACAATTCGACATTGACGCAGCCAAGTTCTACAAACTCTACATCGAATTGATGACCCGGCCTGCACGCGCCGCTCAACCGACTGCGCACCAGTAAACGGGAGCAACCAAAACAGAATGATGAAACCCGGCAGGTTCTGCCTCGCGGTTGCATGCGTGTTGCTGGTGAGTTGCGTCGGTTGGACCCAGCAGCGGCGCAAGGTGATCATCGACCAGGACGGTTCCGGACCCGGCGGCAGCAACATGCAGACTATCGCGTTGCTCATTCAGTCGCCGCAGGTCGAGGTCCTGGGAATCACGGTGGTCAGTGGAAACCAGTGGCGCGACGAGGAACTGGCGCACACCCTGCGTCTGCTCGAGATCATGGGCCGCACGGACATTCCGGTAGTGTCCGGCGCAGTCTTCCCATTGGTGCGGCGGCGTGAAGAAACTCAGATGTGGCAGCAGCGCTTCGGCAAGGTGGCTTTCGCGGGTGCGTGGGATGACCGCTGGTGGCACGAACCCTTCGTCGTCCCTCCGCTGCCGGAAGGCCAGCCCACGACCAAGCCCGCCGCCGGGGACGCCGCTCATTTTCTGATTCAGAAGGTACGCCAGTATCCGCACCAGGTAACGATCTACGAAGGCGGCCCCATGACCGATCTGGCGCTCGCTATATCGATCGATCCGCAGTTCCCGGAGCTGGCGCAGCAACTGGTCTTCATGGGAGGAAGCCTGGGTCCCGAGACCGACGATCCCGAGTTCGTCAACAATCCCCGGCACGAGTTCAATTTCTGGTTCGATCCGGAGGCGGCGCAGATCGTCCTGCGTGCGCCATGGAAGAAGATTGTCTGCACTCCGGTCGACATTTCAATCAAGACGCGCCTGACGCCCACCATGATCAAGCAGGTCGAGACCAGCGGGACGCCACTGGCTCACTACATCTCGCGTTTCTACCAGACGGGCCAGGCTGGCCAGTATATGTGGGACGAACTTGCCGCCGCTGCCTGGATCGACCCGTCTCTGATCACCAAGTGGGAAACTCGCTACCTGGGCGTGGACCTTGACCGCGGCGCGGGATACGGCAACACGCTCACCTGGACGGAAAAAGATAAGCCGCAAATCGCGGCTCAACCGGCCGAAATACAGGTGGATCTGGATCAGGAAAAGTTCTATCGGATGTTCGTGGACCTGATGAGCCGGCCGACGCGCACAAAGTAACTCTTTGCGACCTTTGCGGTACCTTCGCGTCCTTCGCGGTTAGATTTCCTACGGCGATGGGGGGCCCGCAGCCGGACTCCGTAAGGTGTACACAAACTGTCGGCTTTCCCGCCGCTCGCGCTCCACGTCCTCTTCTTTCTTGTCCGATATCTCTTTATAAAGTTGAAGTTCCTGTTTAGCCTTGGTTTTTTCTCCCGTCTGCTTGTAAGCCTGCGCCAGACGGTAGTGCGCTTCTTCCAGCTGCGGGCTGGCCTTGATCGCCTCCTGATAGCTGGAGACGGCGCGGGAAAAATCTCTGCGCTCCGAATAAAGAACACCCAATTGCAAATAACCAACCCCGAGTCTGGGGTCGAGGGTAACCGACTGCTTCAGCAGGGTCTCGACTTGTGCCAGTCTTTCAGTGTCATCCGGCCCCTTTCGCCGCTTCCAGAGATTCACCGCGTAGTAGTAATGGGCTTCGGCATTCGCAGGCTGAAGCTTCAC
>JBOGLD010000084.1:0-7499 GCA_050745885.1 Terriglobales bacterium | reverse complement strand
GGCACGCGACACTCATTTTCTCGGCTTGCAAACTGCAGTGTTTTGCGTGGCCTGTGAATTGATCAGCGAAAATAATACGGCGCACTGTTTGGCGTGCGGGAGCCAGGCGGTAATCGGCCTGTCGCGCGTGCTGGGCGGATCAATTCTGCGGCAGCCGACAGCCCACCTGATTGCGGACGCCGAGCTCGATCGCCTGGTACACGAACTGCTTCGCACCGTGCCCTACCCTTCGCCGTCGGCCGTGGATGATCACCTACCGGTAACGTTCGCCGCGCTGGCTCCCGGGCGAGACCACATCAGGCGCTCCCTCGCGCCGCTGCCCGTGGTTGCGCCAGCCGGTTCCGGAGGGCAGACGTCGGCTGCGGAAGTTGACCTGGAGCCCGCGATCAGCTTGATCGCCGAGCGGGCACAAACCCTGACTGGCGCAAGCGGAGCCGCCATTGCTCTGCGCAAGGGCGACGAAATGGTGTGCCGCGGGCGTGCCGGGCGCACCGCGCCGGACCTGGGCGTCCGTCTCCAGTCCGACTCCGGGATTTCCGCTGATTGCGTGCGCACCGGCCAGGTCGTGCTCTGCCACGATGCGCAAGACGATCCTCATGTCGACGTCGCGGCCTGCCAGCGACTGGGGGTGCGGTCCATTCTGGCGGCCCCGCTGCGCCACTTTCGCAGAACACTTGGAGTGTTCGAGGTTTTTTCCAGCGCCCCGCATGCCTTTGCGGACCGCGACGTTGCGACCATGCAGCTTCTGTCCAGTGTGATGGTGGCTGCTCTCTCCCGCCTCTCCCCGCTCCGCCAAACTGCGTAACCTATACCGGTACCGGTTTTCGTGGGTCCGAGCCAGATCGGGAAAGGGATGCATCGCAGGTGCCGCTCTAGGTTAATATGTTAGGACCTTTGTATGGAGTCCACCGCGCCTAACGCGGCCGGTATTTCCCGGCAATCCCGACCTGCAACTGAGCGCCGTCACACTGTGCGCCACAGGACGCACAGTCCCGCCTACGCCAGCTTGAACGGGCCCACCGACGGAATCGGGCCCGACCTTAGCGAGATTCTCGATATCAGCTCGGACGGCATGTCCATCCAGACGTCCTCTCCATTGCAGGTCGAACACAATCTGAGCCTGTGCCTCGATCTTTCGGAAACCGGGGCGCGTATTCGCACTACCGGCCAAGTGGTGTGGTCGGATACTTCGGGGCGGGCCGGAATTCGTTTTGCCGAGTTGTCGGGGCAGTCGCTGGACCAGCTCCAGGAATGGCTTTTTGTGAATGTCCTTACCGCATGCGATCATGCCCGCACCACCCCTCCCCAGGAGGATGCCTGGGACGACGCTTCCAACACCCTGTTGTCATCGCATACTATGCCGAAGGAAGAAGAAGTGGCGTCCGGAACTGCCGCGATTTCCGCCGAGGGCAGTGGTCCGGCGATGTCGGAAGCGGCGCGGGGAGGAAACATAGCGGACGTGGAGCCGAACCGATCTGATCGCGAGACTACGCTGCAGTTGCTTGCCGAGCGTGCGCTGTCCCTGACCCGGGCCACGGGTGCTGCCATTGCCCTGTCCGAGGGCAACGACCACGAAATGATTTGCGTGGCCAGCGCCGGTTCCGACGCCCCGCCCTTTGGTATGCGGCTCCAGGTAGGTTCAGGATTTTCCGGTGAATGTGTGCGTACTGGCCGCTCCTTGCGCTGCGATGACTCCGAGACCGACGACCGCGTAGATCGTCAGGGCTGCAAAGCCCTGGGCATCCGCGCTATGGTCGCAGTGCCCATTCGGCCGGGGAACAAGGTCGCCGGGCTCCTGGAAGTATTTTCACCTCAGCCCTACGCCTTCAACGCCAATGACATCAGCGTGCTCCAACAACTGACCGGAAGTATTGTGTCCACTATGCGTCACAGCGCCGAGGCGCCCTCTGCTTCCGAGCTGCCCGTGGAAACTGCAACGCCGGCGCGCCCGCCACGAATCGAAACGCGACCGGCAGAAATCGCCGCGGTAAGGCCCGAGCGGCACGCGGCTGCGGCAAGACCTTCGACCCAGCCCAGCCTGCACAAAATTCTTTTGGTGGCTGCGATTGGCACTTTTGTTTTTGCCGTCTTATGGCTGATCGCGCCCTGGGTCTCAAAGACGATGGGCTCGTCTAGTCGCACCGCTCCCCACGCCCAGTCGCCGCAAGCCCAGGTCTCCAGGTCGCCCGACCTACCCGACAACGTCACCGACCTGGCCAGTTTGCGCAAGGTAGCCGAAGGCGGCGATCCGGCGGCCCAGTTCGCCTTAGGGGCCCGTTATGCGACCGGGGAAGAGGTCAAACAGGATTACACGGAGGCGGTGCGCTGGTTCACTCTTGCCGCTGGACAGGGGCACATTCTCGCCCAGGCAACTTTGGGGGCGTACTACTGGGCGGGAAGGGGCGTACCGCAGGACTTGACCAAGGCCTACTACTGGTCGGTGCTGGCGCAAGCCGGCGGGGATCAGGCCAGCAAATACCGGGTTGCGGTTCTTGCTTCCCGCATGAGCCGGAGCCAGGTCCTGGCGGCGCAAGAGCAAGCGAACGAGTGGCTGCGTAATTTTTCCAGCCAACCTCGGTCGACCCCGTAGGCTCGTCCTCGAGGACACCCATCGCCGGCGCCGCTGCCGCACTTTGAAATCGGTCTAGAATACAGGCAGAGGTTTTTGGTGCCCAACCTTCGCGACATCGTTTACCAAAACGTCCGTAAGGGCGACCTCCACGAGCAACTCGACTGCAACCGGGTTCGTTGCTATGCCTGCGGGCACTGCTGCCCCATTCCGGATGGTCAACCCGGGGTTTGCAAAGTGCGTTACAACCGCGGGGGCACACTCTACGTGCCTTGGGGCTACGTCGGCGGCGTGCAATGCGATCCCATCGAGAAGAAACCGTTCTTCCATGCCTACCCCGGCGCGCTGGCCTATAGCTTCGGAATGCTGGGCTGCGACCTGCACTGTGGGTACTGCCAGAACTGGGTGACCTCGCAGGCGTTGCGTGACCCGGACGCTGTGTCTCCGCCGCTGCAAGCGTCGCCGGAGGCCCTGGTGCAGGATGCGTTGCAACAGGGGGCGAAGGTACTGGTAAGCACCTACAACGAGCCGCTGATTACCGCGGAATGGGCAGTTGAAATATTCAAGCAGGCCCGGGCAGCCGGTCTGAGCACCGGATTTGTGTCCAATGGAAACGGTACGCCGCAGGTGCTCGAATACATTCGACCATGGGTGGATCTCTACAAAGTCGATCTTAAGAGCTTCGACGATCGCCATTACCACCAGCTGGGCGGACGCCTCGGGCCAATTCTCGAAACCATTCGCAGTCTGCATGACATGGGAGTGTGGCTGGAGATCGTGACCCTGCTGATTCCGGGCTTCAACGATTCCGAGGACGAACTAAAAGGGATGACCGATTTTCTGGCCGGCGTGTCTCCGTACATCCCGTGGCATGTGACCGCGTTTCACAAAGACTACAAGATGGATGACCCTGACAATACTCGTCCTGCCGACCTGTTGCGCGCCGCCGAAATTGGCAGGAGGGCGGGTCTTCGCTACGTCTATGCGGGCAATCTGCCCGGCCGGGTGGGCAACCTGGAAGATACGCGCTGCCACCAGTGCGGCGACACGCTGATCAAGCGGAGCAGTTATTTTGTGCAAGACTACCGCGTGACTGCCGACGGCAAGTGTCCCACCTGCCAGGCCGTGATTCCGGGCCGGTGGGCGGCGAAATTCGAAGGTCAGATCGCCGATCATCCTTTCGCGCCGCGCGCTTTCTTGCCGCAGGGAAGCTCGCGTTTGGTTACAATCCCCAGCTAGGATGCGACCACAGCTAGCGGTTTTGATCTTCGCGGTGTTGTGCTCTACCGTTGCCTGTTCGCCCCGCGACTTCCTTACGCGGCGGCTGGCGACGGACCTCATCGCGGGCTCTGAAACCTTCAAGACGACCCAGTTGTTCTGGCTGCGCACCGGCGTTATCCCCGCCAAGGATTACACCTCGCCGGAATATCTGGTGCTGCGCCGCAACGGCTGGATTACCGGTACCAGCGCTGCTTGCACACCCAACCTTCCGCCCCCCTGCTGGGACGTGGTGATCACACCGCTGGGCGTTGACGCGCTGCGCGACTGGGTCGCCGCCACCGCCGCCACCACGCAGTACATCAGTGTGCCCGTTGCCCAGAGAGAACTACTGGGGTTGACGGGTATCCGCAGAACCGGAAATGTCGCGGATGTTGATTTTCAATGGAGATGGGCCGCAGTGAATGAAGTGGGCGCTGCCCTCTATGCCAAGGGCACCGAATACAATTCCACGGTGGGGTTCGTACATTATGACGATGGCTGGCGGGTGATCGAAGGCGGCCCGCTGAGGAGCAGCCAGGGGCTGGGTGATGCGCTCAAGAACGCAGAACCGGCGCAATAGTCTACAAACCCGAATGCCTGCCGGCCGCGCTGGCGATATTTACAACGTGTGAAGTAGCGGTGTATTGTGCGATTCCCTTGTACAGTCCTTCCGCAATCTTCTGGCGATAACTTGAACTCTTGAGCTTGGCTTCATCGGCGGGGCTGCTGACAAAAGACACTTCCGCGAGAATTGCGGGCATCGAAGTTCCCGTGAGCACCACGTAAGAAGCCTTCTTCACGCCCCGGTTGCGCATGCCCGGGATTTGCGTTGCCAGCGTCCGATAAAGAGCTCGCTGGACCGCCAGGGCAAAGCGGCGCGATTTCTGAACTTTTTCGCGAATATCAACATCTGTCCAGTTAACGTTCTCGGTTACGCTGCCTTCGGCGTCGGCGTCGGACGTGCGCGCTCTCACCGACGAATAGGTGTTGGTGTAGTAAGTCTCCGACCCGCGCGCCGAGGAATCATCGCTGTAGTTGGCGTGCACCGAGACGAACAGATCAGCCTGGGCCAGATTGGCAATTTCGGTGCGCTTTTCCAGAGGGAGATAACTGTCATCCTGGCGGGTGTAAATCACGTCCGCGTTCAGACGGCTTTGGACCAGTTTCCCGAGCCGGCGCACGATATCCAATACCAGGTCCTTCTCCATCAGACCCTTGCGTCCCACCGTGCCCAAATCCCAGCCTCCGTGGCCGGCATCGAGCACCAGGCGGAACTTCGGCACCCGGGCCCGCAGTCGCCCATCGAGCTTGTTCCCGGTCCGGGCAGGGGCCGCCGGGACGGCGGGTTGCGGGAGGATAGCGGTGGCCTCGGTCCTGGGTAAATCAGCGACTGTGCCGTGCTCCGCTTTGTCTGCTTTCCGGATTTCCACGACCAGGCGGTAAGGGTTGGACTGCAGGCTGACCGAAAAATCAGTGGCGCCTGCGGTTTCCAGCACCACCCGGCTTATGCCTTTTCGCGGTTGCGCGATGCGCACTCGGGTCAGCTCGGCATCTCCGATTTCGATCGTCTTGCCGAACATGCCGGGCGCCAGCGACGTATCGTGGAGGTCAATATAGATGCGATCCGGAGAGCTCAGGCGGTGGGCCTCGTATTGCACTTCGCCCTGCATATCCACAATCACAGAGCTGACGCCGTCTGACGAGACATGGTAGATGCCGGTCACCAGGGTTCGAGAAGGCTTTTCGTCGGCGGCGGAAGACGGTTCATCCTCGGCGCCCGGAACCGGCGGTGCGGGTTCTGCCTGCTTTTCCATGGCCGGGGCTGCCGGGGCGGATGCCTGTGGCTTCGCGGGTGTCGAAGGGCGGAATTTCCAGTAGAGTACGGCTCCCAAGGCGACGGCGAGAGCAACCAGCAGAAGGACGAAAGCAAAGCGCGATCTGACTTTCTGTTTTTTCCCGCGCTCCGGGGAAATTTCCGGCCGGTCCAGCGGTTCGACCGCGCCCGCCTCTTCGGCTCCAGCGGAGGCTTCCGAAGATACTGCCTCTGGCGCGCTGTCAACCCTGCCAGATGGAGTTTCAACTGATTCCTCGGCGACCAGGCGCTGCGAGACTTCGGCAAGCCGATTTTCCTCTTCCGGCTTCATGGCGGCCAGAATCAGTTCGGCGAGCAGATTCAAACTGCGAACGTCGCTGTCATTGAAGCCGCGGGGCGCGGCGGAAAATGCCTCCAGCAGGCCAATGGTGCCATGGGTCGAGGCGATGGGCACGGCCACGATGGAGCGAGTTCCGAGGCGACGACAGACTTCGACGTCGACCCGTGGATCGTTCTCCGAATCGTCACAGCGTACGATGCCACCGGTGCGCAGGCAGGCCCCGGAAAATGCTGATTTGGGGTCCAGCCGCGCGCCGCGCGCAGGCACGATGGTCCCGGCCGCGGCCCGGCAAACAATTGCATCTCCTTCGGCCATGGCAATGGCGACGCCATCAGCGCCGGTGAGGGTAAGGGCACGCTCGGCCACAAGCTGCAACACTTCGTCCAGGACGAATTGCTCCAGCTCCCAAACATCGGCGCTCAATACTTCGCCACTTTTTTCCCGGGCGCGACGCTGGCGTATCTGTTCATGCAGGCTGGAAAATGCGAGCAGAGCCTGCAGAGCTTCATGTCCGGGCGCATAGCTGGCGGATGCAGAAGGCAGCACAGGGGCAGGCGAGGCTAAGCTGCTGCTTTGGCCCGTGTCCGCACTGTCTGGCAGCTCCAGGCCCGTGTTGTGTGGATTGGCGCTCATCAGTGCAGTGGAAGCATCTGTGGATTATTTTTCCTCAGCCGACGCGGCGCCGCGAGGGAAATGTCTCTCGAATCAACTCTTAGCCATCCACAGATGCGGTACGGCCATTGGGGGATCGCCGAACCAGCAGCTTTTAAGTTACAGTGGATTTGCTCTGATCGCAATATTGAGCGTGCACGCAAGGTCTGGGTCGGTCGGTAGCGGGTCGGGCAGATCGCGTCGAGGCCCAGGGCGCAAACAGTTGCACTTGGCGCTGATTTAAGCGTATCCTTCTGATATAGAGGAGCTTACAGGCTGTGGCAGATGAATTGAAGAAGAAAAGGTCGCGCTGGCTCTGGCCTTTGGGTGTGACCGCTACGGGAATAACCGGGGCCGCCGTAGTGCTCTTACGGGGTTGCTGGCATAGCAAGATGAGCTGGCCGGTTCGCGCTCACGGGTATTCCTATCAGGTCTGCGTGGGCTGCGGGATCAAGCGTCTTTTCGACGAAAAGGCCTTCTGCGCCTACGGACCCTACCGCTACGACATCAACGGCTTAATTGCATGGGATCGCGCCCATCAAGGCGAGATTTATCCTCACGAAGAGCGTCCGGCCTCCTGACAAATGGTCTGGACCAGTATTGGCTGAACCCACTTGGCTGAACCCACCCTGGTTGAACCAGTGTGAGTACTGAGACGCGTCCGCGACCTTGGCTAGAATTTTTCCATGGATTCTCGGGCGACGCCGTCACTGAGGGAAAACCCGGTCGGCCTCACACCGCTGGGGCGACGACATCGCTATCGTCATCAGATTCAGAGCTTGGCCTACGTGAATCTGGATCAAGCCAACGGCGGTATCATCCGCAATCTTGGCGACGCGGGCGTTGCCATTCAGGCCGTGGCTCCG
>JBOGLD010000083.1:0-8159 GCA_050745885.1 Terriglobales bacterium | reverse complement strand
CGTCGGCAGCGACCACAGAATCAAATAGAGGAGTGGAGTGGGTTTGTGGCGGCTGAAGAGCCGCTCACACCCGGGTCGCTACCGCCCTTAAATTTTTGTGCAGTCCATGTTTCTCGAACTGCAGCTCTTCTCCAACCCGCTCTATCGTTACGCGCCAAGGCGACCACAGCGACGCCCAGATCCCGATCTTGGTGCGGATTCTGCCGCGTACGGAAAATAATCCGTCCGCCTCATGTCGGCACCGCCCTGGCAAGTGGACCAAAGAACCCGTAATCGTGCTCAAGCCGATAGGCGGCAAAGCTGCCAGATACGGTCCTTACGCCTTGCGTTCCACAAAGCAAGGCGCCGTCTCCCTGCTCCCGCCATAACTGATAGAGGTCCTCGTTTTCTGGGCTTCGGAACTCCCGGAGCTCATCCCGCAATCGGTCAAGCTGCTGTTTGTCGAAACCAGCGGTCTCCCGCCTTTCGAGGAGAACGCGAGCACGGAAGTGTCCTAGTAAGCGACCCGGATCTGGATCCGACGGCGTCCTCGCAGATTTGCTGCCAGCTTGCCACAGAGGCGCCGAAAAGATGCGTTCTGCCTTCGCAGACGTTCCCTCGTCTGTCGACACATACACCACCTGGTGGCACTCCAACCGACCGAATAGCTCTCTGGATTGCAGTAGGTGGGTATCGAGCCCGCGGGCTTGCTAAGATTGCCGTCTCCATAGCAAAAACGTGACCACAGGCGATGGCGCGCTGGACGCGCCAGAGAGAAACAGCGGAAACTTGTCTACGAAGTATCGGGTAGTCTGGGTGCGACCATCCTGCGAGCGATAAATTCGCAGGGGAAGGCATTCATGCTTCAAGCCAAGTGTGCCCACAAAGAACTCAAGTTTTTCGGTTTCGGTTGTCGAGATAACGATATTCAGGATGGGCCAGGACGAAATCCATGCCCATCAACTTGACCTTCACCGAGTACGGTCGACGCCAGCGGCGATTGCGGTTATTTTCCTCGCCGACGGCTTCAAAGAAAGACTTCGCTCCGATCTGATAGATGAACGGACGATCACCGGATTCGTGGATGCGGACATGGCCCTGCCATTACAGGGAAGGTCTACTCGGTCACCGAAGCTCCGCGGACCAGCGCAGCGTTCAGGAGCGCAAGCGCTCCCTCTCTCTTGCCGTCCTCATTCTGTGCGGCTCCCCGATCCATGAGCGGATCACTCGCGAAAACGTTTCGGGCGGCATGTTTGCATCGGGCACGGTTCCGCGAGAATTTGTCGAAGGGTCTCGGTGACCCAGGCGCCTCGCGTGGAGCCGTCGTGCGCGTAATCGGTGTCGCAGTCTTGAAAAAACTCCGTCACAAAGCTGCTGCTCCGATAACGGAACAAGCTTTCCTCAGCCTTAAAATTGCCGCAGATCATGCCGGCGATCTGACTGAGAGTGCGCCTCCTGAATCTCATACTGACCCTACGCCGTAGCCTCATGCGCCGCGCTACCGATCGGCCGCACCCGAACTTTCACTTCCACGCGTGACCCGAGCTGGTTAAGGATTGACATGAGGCGATCGACAGTAAAGCGGCCAAGGTCCGCGTTGCGGATGCGGGAGAAGTCGGCCGCGGCGATCCCGGTGCGCCGGTGCGCGGCACGCACGGTCAGACGCTCCCGGTCGACCGCCTTAATGATCTCGGCAGCAAGGATGGCTTTGAATTGCTCGGCGTCCGCGTTCTGGTGCCCGAGGTCGCGGTACGCGTTTCCGCTCCCGCGCACCACATCCAGTTTTTCTTTCATCGCAACATCTCCTTCAATCTCTTCAAACGGTCCTTTATCAGGTCGATCTCGTGCTTTGGCGTCTTTATACCCTGCGTCGATTTCTTCTGGAACGCATGGACGACCCACATTTCATCGGCGAGCTGGACCGCATAGACCACGCGGAAGGCATCTCCCCTGAACGACAGCGCCATCTCGAAGACGCCGGACCCCATGCCGTGCATGGGCTTCGCTATATCGGCCTTGGCGCCCTCGGCCGCGATCGTGAGCGCGGCCAGGAAGATCGAGCGCGCCCCCTCGGGGAAGTCTTCGAATTCCTTCAGTGCGGCCCTGATCCATGAGATAGGCTGTGTTTTCCGGGTCCCTGTCATCGCTATCGGCTACAACTCATATAGTTCATGTTGTCATATTTGACAACGCATGTCAAGAAGAACTGGCTTTTCGGGCAATCCGCTGCGCGGTCAGTTGGTTAGAACGCCTGTCACGGGCATTCCGCGCCTCGCCATCTATAAACGGTTTGCGTCTCGATCATCCCCTTTCCCCCAGATTAGCAAGTCTCCCCTGTGCAAATGGCCTACGACTGTTGGTCGAGAAAATGCCAGTCCACTACGCTGTGTGCCAACGTGCTGACGCCATCATGGAGGCAGTAGCCTTGATCGGAACCTCGACTCTGTGGATTGAGTGCAAAACGGTCAGGCAGGAGGCGAGTCGCGCCGTGTCATTTTGGCCGAGCAAGACTCTCGCCTTGAGTAGGGGCGGGTGCCACGATCGGGGGCGGCATGCGGGAGCGGGTGAACTTTCCCGTTTAATCCGATACTTCTGGTATTTCTGCGGAAGATTCCAGCAGGGTCCGCATTCCATAGTCCTAAATAAGGTGCAATATGCAAAATGCGTTTTTGCTTCAGCCAGGGGTAAACGTTGAAACGCTGGACCACGGCAACCAGCCTTCCAATGCCAACCTCTCGGGGATCGTGCTTCCGTTCCAATCACCAACGGGCCGCGTCGAACCCGCGGACCAACGAAGTTGCCGGCAACTCGTCAGCACCAAAGAACTCTCAGAGATTTGGGGCGTCCCAGAAAGCACTTTGCGCTACTGGCGTTGTGCGGAGATCGGTCCTACCTACGTGAAATTGGGAGGACGAATCAAGTATGATCTTGCTGACGTAGAACGTTACGTCAGAGCCAACAAGCGAATGCCGTCCGTGCGGGCACATGGAGGCTAGAGCGATGGCTCTGCACAAACGAGGCGGGATTTACCATTATCATTTCTGGGTCGACGGTACGCGCTACCGTGGATCTACCAAGAAAGCAAACCTGGCGGCGGCCCGGCGAGTGGAATCGCTGCTGCTCGCCCAAGCCGAAGAGAAAGGAGAAGTGGTTCTCAGAAAGCGCAGCCCGCTGTTGCGTGATTTCAAGACACGGTTTTTTGATTGGGTGGAAGGCAATACGACGCTCAAGCAAAAGACCAAGGACTATTACGAGAACGGTTGGCGGTTGCTTGAGGAGACTGACGTAGCAGCGATGAGGCTCAATGCGATCACGAAGGATGATGCTGACCGGCTTACCTTTCCGGGTGGTCCGTCAAATCACAACAACGCCTTGCGTACTCTGCGGAGGATGCTCGGAAAAGCTGAGGAATGGACTGTTATCAAAGCTTCTCCAAAGATCAAACTCATGCAGGAGCACGCGCGGGAGCGCGTCATTGACGCCCATGTGGAAGCCAAACTGTTGCCTTTCTGCAAGCAGCCGCTTCGCGATGTGTTGATGATCATGCGTGATTCGGGGATGCGCAACCAGAAGGAAGTTTTCCGAATGCGCTGGGAGCACTTGGACTGGGGCAACAAGCGATATTTCGTCTACGAGAGCAAATCGCCCAAGGGACGGAGATTCGTGCCAATCAGTCCGCGCGTTCGCCAGGCACTTCTGGCCCGATACTCGGAGCAGAAGGAGGGATGGATCTTTCCCTCCAAACGCGCCGCGGTTGGGCATCTGACTACAGTCGCTAAGCAGTTCGAGAAAGCCAGAAAGGAGGCCGGGTTGCCAAAGGACCTCGTCCTCTACTGCGCGCGTCACGGCTTTGGAACTGAAATGTATCGGGCGACCAAAAACCTGTTCGCGGTCATGAACGTCATGGGACACACGGCCGTAGCCACAACCATGAAGTATCAGCACCAAGATATCGACGAAGTGGCCGAGGTGGCCAGCCGTCGAGTCCATTAAGGACACAAAAAGGACACAATCGGTGGGACGAGGATCAGGCCGAAGCTGCTAACTGATTGAAAAGATGGTGAGCGCGGAAGGAATCGAACCTTCAACCTACTGATTAAGAGTCAGTTGCTCTGCCAATTGAGCTACGCGCCCGTTTCTGGATTGAGTTTCAGCCCCGGGGACCCGCCGATCTTGTCGCGGGTTGCGGGCCGTCGCTTCATGCTGCAGCCGGGAAGCTGCTTGCCGGAACCACTCGATCAGCGGACTGCCAACAACGTTCTCGAATATAACACAGGGGCTTGCGGCCGCACCAACGCCATCCCGGCAGCAAGTTTCAACGTTTCAAAGTTTCAGGCTTCACGGTCGAAGCGTTGAAACTTTGAAACCCGATGCGCGCCACCGGTCACGAATGGTGTTCCGCGTTGTACAGGTCAGCGAACGAGGACACCGCATCCGAGATGCGGGCGTTGGGGCGGCGTTGCGTCGAGGGGATGGGTGGACGGCGCTCCAGGGTTCCGAGGATCGGGGCTTCCCATCCGTCTGGCTCGGTCAGCGAGACGAAGCGGGGCTCCACGCATAACGCGTCGATCAACCGGCGTTGCCGGGGCGTCAGCACTTGCAGGGGCAAAACCTGGAAATGACGGAAGACCCACATTAGATAGATCCGCTGCGCCAGTGAAAGCTTGATGTAGCGTGGCCCCAGCGGAGTGAGCACACGCAACACGCCGGCCAGCAATTTTTCCATCCACATACCGGACCACCCGAATTTTCGAGACCGTCAGTTCAGATCAGAATTGCCTGAATCAGCAATTTCTCTAACCTGCATCGACTGAATCAGGGATCCCTTGAACCAGAGCAATTCAAGGGCCTGCATTATTGCACCAAAACTGATGCACATGCCATTAAAAATTCCAAATATTTTCTGAATTTTTTGAGCCCGCCATCGCACTCTCCGCAATGCCCTCGCACGGACGCAAGAGATGCGGCGCAAGTCCAACCTGCTCAAATATTTAGCTGGGAATTTCTGGCAGAACCTCAATACTGCGGATGCACGCGGCCACGCCAAAATCTCCGCCGTCCTCGCTATCTTCTACTCTTACGACCGAGGCCCGGCAACACACCCACTGTCTTTCACCCTGGGTGAGTTCCGGTGGGAGAATCAGGACCATTTCCAACTCGCTCCCGGCAACAATACGAGAGTCGGTATAGAGAAAGATTCCGCCCGCATTCAAATCGCGAGTGAAGCCGGTGGTTGCGACCGCCCCGCGCTGGGTCTTGATGGAGACCGGCACGCGCGCCGCAATGCGCCGCCCGGAGCGGCGTTCACGCTTGACATCCGTCATGAGGAGTGGAGCGTACCACAACTGCGCCGCTAGGATGACCGATTCTTGAGCAGGGTTGGCTCCTCACTCCGATGGTCAGCCAGTCCTCGACTGGCCGGGAAGAAGTCGCTTACTCGCCCTCGGGTCGCCGGGAGCGAACCGCCGGCACGACCAGGGCCTGTTCCATGGTGGGCGCATTGCTGGCACGCAGTTTGACCTCGACTTCATGCCGCTTGTCGCTGGCGCCGGTAATTGAGTAGGCCTGGGACAACAGTTCCAGGGAGTAGGGATTGTCCTCGTCTTCCTCCAGGTGGGCGATCGCCTCCGGAACCTTCTGCTGACGCATCAGCAATGTCCCGGCTGCGCCGTGGTATGAACTCTGCACCACAGCGCTGCGAGTGCCGCCGGCCATAGTCTCCAATTGCTGCAAGGTCAGGGTGGCGAGTTCGTGGTTGCCGGCGTGATCGGCGCGGACCGCGCGGCAGCGCAAGATCCTGGCCCGTTCGTCTTGACGGTCGGATTCCGAAAGGCTGCTCGTCGGGTGGGCCAGCGCCTCTTCGGCCGACGCCAACTGCTTCAATGCCTCGGCATCGTCGGTCTGGTAAAGACTCATCATGCGATGGGCTTCTGCTTCGGCGAGGTCGAACCCGGCAGCGTGGGCCTTTTCGGCAACCGCGGCAAAGGCTTTGTCGGCTTCGGCAAAATTGCTTTCGCGCGCCCAGGTGGTGGCGCTCTGCAAAGCATAGGCCAGGCGGTCCGCTTCGGTGTGCGCGTTGTGGATGGCCTTGTCATACTCGACCCGCGCCTGCACCTGGTTGCCCATCAGCGCATAAGTGTCACCCAGTCCCAGTTGTGAGTAGTCAAATTCCGGATCGATCTTCAGCGCCGCCCGGTAGTGCTCAAGCGCGGCCTCAAAATTGCCCGACATGCGCAGGATTTCAGCATAGGAATCCTGAGGATTGGGCAGGTTGGGAAGCACCGCGACATATCGCTCCATGACTTCGAAGGCCCTGGCGTACTGGCGGCTTTGAGCGTAGCAGTAGCCCAGGTCGTTCAGGGCCGGGGGATAATTCTTGTCGATCGCCAGCGCCCGCTCCAGCGACTTTTGCGCTTGCTCATAGCTGTTCTGTCCCATCATCCAGTTCCCTGCAAGGTAGGCCAGACGCTTGTCTTTGGGAAACATGTCCAGCAGGTCGTTCATGGCGGAAATGCCGGCGATGAAATTATTCTCCTTCACGCCGGTGATCCACTGAATCAACAGGCGCTCTCCGGGCGAGGCCTTCGGAGCCAGCAGCTTGGCCTTGGCCCGCGCCGCGTTCGATTCCGCAGGATCACTGCTGTTGTAGGCGATGAAAACATAGGCCACGGCGAAGTTGGGATCAGCCTCGACCGCTGCCCGCCAGCCAATGTTGGCCCGCTCCAGATACAGGTTCTCGTAATCGGTAAGCGCACGGTCAAACAAGTCCCGAGCCTTGGGCGACGAAGTGGTCAGCGGCATCGTCTTGGCTGCACTTTGCTTGATGTGATGGGCAAGGGACAGCGGCGCCAACGAGAGACAGACCAAGAAACAGATGGAGTAGGAACGGCGCATCACGATCTTCCGCAGGTAAGGGTTTGTGGTCAGAAGAAAACCTAGCACGGGCCATGGAAGGGGAAAAGTGCTGGTCGAGGTACGAGGACGATGTAGGCGCGAACGTTCCGCTCGTGCGGCAGCGTCCGTTGGCGCCTGCCGCCAGGTCCGCTGCGCTGCCGCACGAGCGGGACGCTCGCGCCTACATTCTAGAACGTAATCTTCGCCGCCAGCTGCATGCCCCGCGGCCCGCCCCCACCCAGGAAGGGGTTGCCGATGCCGGTATCGCCCGTGGCCGTGATCTGGTAGAAGCCCACCTGCTGGCCCGTGAAGTGATCGGGCGAACCCGCATCAGCGATGAAGTTCGGCAGTTCCGGATTCGAGAAGTTCGGGTGGTTGAGCAGGTTAAAGAACTCCGCCCGGATTTGCAGGTTCACCCTTTCGGTCAACGCGGTGTTCTTGTAGACGGAGAAGTTGAACTCTTTGAAGCTTGGACCGCGCAGCGAATTGCGTCCCTCGTTGCCGAAGTGCCGCGTGCCCGCCACGCAATTCCTCTCATCCGTAACGCTCGGATCGGTGAACGGGCTCCAGGTGCAGGGCGCGGCGAAAGAGCTCAGGTCGAGGAAGGCGGACGGGTTGGTCGAGTAATGGAGGGGGGCAATCACATCGGGCCGATCGAACCCTTCTCCGGCGCCGGAATAGTCGCCCTCGAAATCATAATTCAGTTGCCAGGGCTGGCCGTCCTGCAGGTTCACCACTCCGTCGATGCCCCAGCCGTTCTTCAGCCTGGGTAGCGCTCCGCTCATCTTGGGAAATTCATAGTTGAAATTCAAGGTGAAGCGGTGGCGAATGTCGAAACTGGAATTCCCTCGATCTGCGGCTGGATTGGTGCTGTCTTGCGGCTGGGCCTGGTTGGGAGTGAAATCCTCAAGGTCGCTGGCCGTGTCAATTCCGTGTGACCAGACAAAATTCGCCTGGGTGGAGAGTCCGTGCCAGCTGCTGACGTGCAGACTGGTCTGCAGCGAATGGTAAATGGAGTTGGCCGAAGACCTCTCCTGGTTCAGATAGAAGAAATTGGAGAACGGACGGGGGACGCCATAACCGCTGACCCCGATAGCCAAATCGGACGCTGTGATCTCTTGTTGGCTGGGCTGATTAATATCCAGGAATTGAAACAGCTTGGTCCCCTTCGATCCCGCATACCCAATCTGGAGCACCGCCTTGCTGCCCACTTGCTGTTGAATGTTCAGATTGAAATTCTGAGTATAGGGCGTGCGCAGGTTGGGATCGGCCGCCAGGAAATCGCT
>JBOGLD010000082.1:0-9464 GCA_050745885.1 Terriglobales bacterium | reverse complement strand
GCCGCCGTTCCGCGGGCATCGACCAGCTCGACTCTCTGTGGTTCGCGAGCCGCAATCGCCAGATAAGCGCTGTGTACCCTGCCGAAAAAAGCCCGACTTTCCTGCTCAAAGCGGTTCTCATCGTGTTTGGCACGGGAATTTTTCACCGCGTCGGCCTGGTTGCGACGGCGAGCGCGCTCCACGCTCGCGGCCACTTCGGAATCCATCAGAATAGTGAGATCGGGCTGCAAGCCGTGGCACAGGATGCGATGCAGGGCCAGCACCGGTTCGCTGCCCAGCTTGCGGCCACCGCCCTGATAGGCTTCCGTGGAATCGGTGAAGCGATCGCAAAGCACAACCCGGCCTTCCGCCAGAGCCGGCTGGATCACTTCCGTGATGTGTTGGGCGCGTGAAGCAAACATCAGGGCCAGTTCCGCCATTGCAGAGAGGCCGGCGGTCGCGGTATCGAGCAGCAGCCGGCGAATTTTCTCTCCGGTCGCGGTCCCACCCGGCTCACGCGTCACCACCACGGACAGTCCTTGCGCCCGGAGCACGCCTGCCAGCTTTTCTATCTGGGTGCTCTTGCCGCAACCGTCGAGTCCTTCGAAGGTGATGAAGCGGCCGCGATGCGCGTGCGGAGACACAGGGAAATCATAAATCAGCGCTTGGCGTTTGGCACTTTGCATTTGCGCTGAACGTCGTTGCCGGAAGCTCTGTCATCCTGAGCGCAAGGCGCCCATTCGTTTACGAATGGGCGGGTGGAGTCGAAGGACCCCTGCCAGCCTAACGTGCCTGGTCGTCATGCGAGATGCGGATCTGCGATGCCATTTCGAGTGGGAGCGGAGAAGCCAATAGAGGTCCTTCGACTCCGACCGGGCTTCGCCATCGCGAAGCCCGGGTTCCGCTCAGGATGACAGTCGGCGGGCCAGATTAACGTGACCGCATTTAGCGGCTGTTATATATTCATCTGTCCTTAAAACGAATCACTAGAGGCCCAGGAGAACGTTCGTGACCGTCTTCCCCGGAAAAACTCTTCGCCATGTATTCCTCTTAATGGTTTTTGTCTCACCCCTTTTCGCCGCAGGCTCGCCTGCCCCCCAGGTGAGCATTTCGGTGGACGCGACCGAGGCGCCACGAAAGATTTTTCATGTCCGGATGACGATTCCCGCCAAGCCCGGCAGCCTCACTCTCTACTATCCCAAATGGATTCCGGGCGAGCACGGTCCTACCGGCCCGATTCAAGACGTTGCCGGACTGAAGTTCACCGCCAACGGAATGACATTGCCCTGGCGTCGGGATCTGTTGGATGGCTGGACGTTTCATGTCGAAGTGCCGGCCGGCGCTTCGAGCGTCGAGGCCGCGCTGGATTTCATTTCGCCCGCTGGTGCGGAAGGCATCTACACCGGCGGAGCCACCGCCACCGACCGGATGGCGGTCCTCAACTGGAACGATGTGCTGCTTTATCCCGAGGGATGGACCTCGGATGAACTGACCTACACGGCCAGCCTGCGTTTACCGCCGGACTGGAAGTTCGGCACATCTCTGGCAGTGACCTCGCAATCGGGAGGAGAAATCAAGTTCGCTCCCGTTTCGCTCACCATGCTGGTTGATGGCCCGGTCATTACCGGGGAATATCTTAAGGTTGTTCCCCTCAATCCTGGACAAACTCCTCCCGTGGAGATGGACGTGGCTGCCGACAGCGCAGCCGCGCTGGATGCTCCCCCCGAAGTCTGGCAACACTACAAGAACCTGGTTACACAAACCAACGCCCTGTTTGGAGCGCAACATTACCGCGACTACCACTTTCTGTTCAGCCTGAGTGACCACGTAGCCCACTTCGGCCTGGAGCATCATGAATCCAATGACAGCCGGCTGTGGGAACGCGCCCTGGTCGATCCCAAGAAGCGCCTGCTGGGCGCGGGATTGCTGTCTCACGAATTCGTGCATTCCTGGAACGGAAAGTATCGACGCCCCGCCGATCTCACCACGCCCGATTACGAAAAACCCATGCAGACCGATCTACTGTGGGTGTACGAAGGACTTACCACGTATCTGGGCGAGATCCTGAGCGGCCGCATGGGGGGACGAACGCCGGAGCAGTTCCGCGATGCTCTGGCATACACCGCCGCCGTACTGGATCACACTCCGGGGCGGGCGTGGCGCAACCTGCAGGACACCGCAGACGGCGTTCCCTCGATGCAGGATGCGCCGCCGCAGTGGAAGTCATGGCGGCGGGCCCTCGACTACTATGACGAAGATGAGCTGAACTGGCTGTGGGCGGACACCATCATTCGCCAGCAGACTCATGGCCAGAAATCGCTGGATGACTTTTGCCGGATTTTCCACGGACCCCCGAGCGGGCCTCCGCAGGTGAGGACCTACACATTCGACGATATCGTCAGCACGCTGAACCAGGTGGCGCCCTACGACTGGCGCGGATTCTGGACCGAGCGCCTCACCAACCACGGGCCCGGCGCTCCCCTCGAAGGTATCGAGCGCAGCGGTTGGAAAGTGGTCTACGACGACACTCGCTCGGCGCTGGTGAAGGATCTGGAGGAGGAACGAGATTTCGTAAACGCAGCCTTTTCGATTGGATTGTGGCTAAAAGAAGACGGACTGGTTACCGATACCGTCGAAGGCATGCCGGCAGCCCTGGCCGGAATCGGCCCCGGCATGAAACTGATTGCGGTTAACGGAAGAAAATTCTCCAAGGACGTGCTGCGGGATGCGTTGCAGGAAGGCAAGAACAGCTCCGCGCCGCTCGAGTTGCTGGTCGAAAACACGGAGTATTACAAGACCTACAAGCTCGACTATCACGGGGGAGAGAAGTTTCCCCATCTGGTGCGTGATGAATCCAAGCCGGACGTGCTGAGCGAGATCATCAAGCCACGCTAGACCGTCTCAATCGTCGGTCTTCGGCCGCCAGAAAAAGCCGATCGGTGCAGGTCGGGGGAGGGTAGAGTTTCGGGGGTCCGGGGGCTGAAGTTTCACCGACAACCGAAGGCCGACGACTGCCGCTGCGGCTAGTCGCTGTCCTCCACGATTCCCGCGAACAAATCATCTTCTGGAACTACGGGGCCCCGCTTCACCGCTGCCGCCAGGTGAAATCGCTCCTGGCCTTGCCCTTCCCGTTCGTACTTTTCGAACAGCCCCCACAGAGGTCGTTGGCTGGCGTGGGCGCGGAATGCCTCAATCTTGGTTTCCAGATAGTTCCCGATCTCGATGTTGGCTGTGGCGGGAGCCACCGTGACGGGTTGCCGCCCGGGGAGGACGGAATTGCTGGAGGCATAGTACAGCTTCTGTACTCGATGAGCCGCGACCGAACCGCTCAACTGGTCGGGAAAGCGATTGCTGCGCCCCGCCCAGTGGAAGGCCAGCGTGGCGAAGACCGATGCCATCGTATGATCGGTGTGGCCCGTCGCCCCGCCTGCGGGATCAAATGTGAGCAAGACCTGCGGACGAAATTCCCGGATGCGAAGCGTGAGATCGGAAACCACCCGTTGCAGGTCCAGGCGGTGAAGTTGGCCGTCGGGATAGTCAAGCACGGTTCCGCGGGAAACCTTCAGTATTTTGCAGGCAGCGGCAAATTCTTCGCGCCGTGCGGCGGCGAGTTCCTGATCGCTATGCGCTCCGCCACGATGGGTGGCCGCTTGCCCGGGCGTGAGGCAAACGATGCAGGTCTCGACGCCACGCTCGCCATAGAGGCGCAACGACCCGCCGAAGCTGCTGGCTTCGTCATCCGGATGCGCGGTTACGACCATCATGCGCAGCATGGGAGGATTGTACATTCCCCTCACCGGTCTCGGGTTCTTCCTCCGCCGTTTCTTCCACCATGAACGCCAGCACATCTTGCGGCACCGGCGCATTCCATACCGGCGCGAATGACTGGCGGTGCAGCGGAGAGGGCCCATGCTGGCGCAAGGCCGCCAGATGCCGGGGAGTGCTGTAACCCTTGTTCGACGCCAGTCCGTAGATGGGAAAAACCGGGTCCCATTGAACGATCATGCGGTCGCGCTCGACTTTGGCCAGGATTGACGCCGCTGCGATAGAAGCCGAGAGGGCATCGCCGTGAATAATCGGCTGCTGCGTAAGGTCGCAGTCCAGGCGCAGTGCATCCACCAGCAGGTGGTCGGCTTTCGGGTCGAGACCGAAGACCGCCTCCCGCATGGCCAGACGCGAGGCCTGGTAAATATTGATCTGATCGATGCGTGCGGCGTCGACGGCTGCAATCGCCCAGCAAATGGCATGCTCGCGGATTCGTTCCGCCAGAACCTCACGGCGTTCCGCAGGCAGCAACTTGGAGTCCCGCAGGCCTCGTATGCGATATTCCGGATCGAGGATCACGGCGGCCGCCACCACCGGTCCAAACAGGGAGCCGCGCCCGACTTCATCAACTCCGGCGATAAGGCGCGCGCCCAGTTGCCATGCCTTCTTCTCAAATCTCAGGGTGCAATGCAGTTTCTTCAACAGACGCAGCTTGGCGGCTGAAGCAGAGAGTGGTTTCCCGGACGCGGACGTAAGCTTGAGCGACACGGAGACGAGACAGTCATCTTCGTCCAGTCGACCCTGATCGCGCAATGTGGAAAACCGCTCGAAGAACCAGATTGCCATAACCATGGGCTGAAGCGAGTCCAGGAGGATGTCCCATGTGAGGCTGGGGCGGCCAGTCTGACGTGATTAGGCTGCGATTCCCCGCGCAACTGCCATGGATTCATCCGCCCAAAGGTAACCATAATGTGCCATTACCGCGGTAAATTGACCAGCGAACTGGCAGTTGCTAGCTTCAGTAAAGAGAGTTGTCCACGCGGCGGACCCACTTGACAGAAGAGCATTCCAAACCATCGCCCGAGCGCCAGAAGAAACGCCTTCAGGTAGCGCTGCCCATTCGCGTTACCTACTGGAATGACGAACAAAAGCCCTGCCTCGAGATTGCCTGCACTTACGATATCTCCGAGCATGGAGCGCGAGTCACGGGTCTGCGCTGTGTGAAGGAAGCGGGAGAAGTCGTCGCCATCGAACGGGGCCGAAGCAAGGCGTTCTGCCGCGTGGTATGGGTCGGCGAACCAGATTCGGAGCTGCGCGGTCAAATCGGCCTACAGTGTGTGGAGTCTGACCGGATTCTTTGGGAAGCGGAATTGCGGGACATGGTCGAAGTCTACGAACCGGTCACTCTGGATGGAACCTCGAAGCGGTCTCGTGCCTTCGGTCCCAGCGAGCGCCGGCGTCGCCGGGAGCGCTTTAGCCTGGACGGAACCGTCGAACTGGCTGAACCGGACTCCGCCAGTGCCAAGGCCAGCGTTGTTTTGAAGAATATGTCGGAGATCGGCTGCCTGGTTATGACCAGACACGTATTGCCGGTCGGCACAGAAGTGAAACTAAGTCTGCACGTGGATAACTACGATTTGACCCTGAAGGGTCAGGTCCGGCACGCCGAACCGCAAGCTGGGCTCGGAATAGAATTCCGGGAGATTCGTAAAGGGGAGCGCCAGATCCTGCAGTTCCTCATCCGCAAGTTAGCCGAGAAGCACCTCGAAGACACCTTGCAGTTCGAAATCCACAAATGAGAAATGTAGGCGCGAGCGTCCCCGCTCGTGCGGCAGCGTAACGGTCGCCACGAGCGAGGACGCTCGCGCCTGCATTATTTGGCGGCGACTCCGGCCACGGGCTGCTCGCGATCGACATCTTTCAGGCGAGCCGCCTTGCCCTTCAGGCTGCGCAGATAATACAGCTTGGCGCGCCGGACTTTGGAGGAGCGCAGCAACTCCACCTTATCGACCACCTTGGAATGGAGCGGAAAGATGCGCTCTACGCCGTGGCCGAAGCTGATCTTGCGCACGGTGAAACTGGCCTGGGGTCCTCGGCTGCGGGCAATCACCACGCCCTCGAAAGCTTGCAGGCGTTCCTTGTCGCCTTCCTTGATCTTCACGTGGACGCGCACGCTATCGCCCGGCACGAATTCAGGAATGTCGGTGCGCCTGGTCTTGGCCAAAAGTTTTTCGATGATAAGGTTAGTCACGATCTTGTCCCCCAATGACAGAAGTCTGTCTCAATTTTCCTTGCCCGCAATGCGGGCCAGCAATTCCTTGTCTTCGTCGCCGAGCACGGCGCCCTCCAGCAGATCGGGGCGATTGCGCAGCGTTTTCTCTAAAGCCGTGCGCCGGCGCCAGCGGCGTATTTCTTCATGGTTGCCGGAAACCAAAACCTCAGGCACCTGCAAACCGCGAAAATCCGCCGGGCGGGTGTAATGCGGATAGTCCAGCAATCCACCGGACGCGCAAGTAGAGTCGGCTCCGCTTGCTTCCACGGTTGTCGAGGCGGTGAACGACTCCTGCCGCGTCGAGGCCTCATTACCCACCGCGCCAGGAATGAGCCGCGTGACCGTATCCAGAATCACGGCCGCACCCAACTCGCCGCCGCTCAGGACGTAATCTCCGATCGACAGCTCACGGTCGGCGAGATGCTCACCGACCCGCTCATCCACGCCTTCGTAGCGGCCGCAGATCAGGACAATTCGTTGCAGCGCCACGAGCTCCTCGGCCACAGCCTGGTCGAAACGCCGCCCCTGTGCCGACAGCAGCACCACGCTCTCCCTGGCGCCAACCTCAAGCCGCTCCGCGCGGCTCTCGATATCGAGTCCTTCAATACATTCAAAGATCGGTTCCGGCTTCAGCACCATGCCTTCGCCGCCGCCGAATGGGCGGTCATCCACCGTGCGGTGCCGGTCGTGCGCAAAAGCCCGCAAGTCGTGGACTTCGATCGTCGCCAGACCCGCTTCCCGGGCCCGGCGAACAATGCCGTAATCCAGCGGTCCGCGAAAAAAATCGGGAAAGATCGTAAGGATGTCGATCTTCATCGCGGATCCCAGAATCTCCTGTCATGCCGAGCGAACCAGTCGCGCCTGCGCGGCGAGAGCGTCGAAGCATCCTGATCTCCCGCGCCCTGTGGCAGAGTACGGGTTCTTCGACTTCGCCACTGCTTCGCTTCGCGCCGCCGCGGCTACGCTCAGGATGACAGAATCTTGCTTGTCACAGCTTCTTGCCGCGCTGCTGCTGCTCTTTCTCTTCCGCATTCAGCGGCGCATTCAATTCCAGCATGCCTTCCGGGAGCTTCATGCGAATCTTTTTGTGCTCAAGATCAGAGCCCGCCAGATACGCTTCCGCGTAAGGAATCTCGTACTGGTTCGATCCGGCTTTCACGATCAGCAGGGGCGCTTCACCGGCTCCAAACTGCACGTCGCGAACCTGCCCAATCTCGCTATCGCCGTCGAAGACGACACATCCCACCAGATCGCTCACGTAAACCCAGCCCGGCTCCAACCTTGAGCGCTCGCCGGCCGGGACCTGCAATTCGCATCCCACCAGGGCTTCGGCTTCCGAAATCGAAGCGATGGCTTCGAACTTGAGGACCAGATGACCCTTGTGGGGCCAGAGTTCTTCAATTTTCAACTCGCGCCGCGGTCCGTCTCCATCCTTGGGCAAGGCCCAGAGCCGCATACCCGGTTGAAACCGGTCCGGGACGTCGCTATGCAGTTCGGTTGCGACTTCGCCGCGGCGTCCCTGGGTCTTGAGAACGCGCGCCAGCGTAATGAACGGGTCGGCTATTCCAGAATCTCCAGGGTGAAGCGCTTGTTGGACTTCAAACCGGCCGCGCCCAGCAGGTTGCGCATGGCGCGCGCGGTGCGTCCCTGTTTGCCGATCACCCGACCGAGGTCGTTCGGGGCAACCGTCAACTCCAGCACAGTGCCCGCGCCTTCTTCGACCTGATTGACCGTGACCTGCGCCGGATCATCGACCAGAGCTTTGGCGACCTGTTCGATCAGGCCTCGCACATCCCCAGTTGGTTCGCTCATGCTTGGCTCACCCAAAGCGGAAATACCGTTACCTGCGGTGCGTTCTGGCAAGATGCGCACCCCGACATCAGGCAACAGAGACGGCACTGGCCGGCACGGGCTTGGACAGAATCTTGCTGACCCGGTCCGACATCCTGGCGCCCTTGGATATCCAGTAGTCGATGCGCTCGCGCTTCAGTTCAATGCTGGCGGGACTGGTGCGAGGATTGTAAGTCCCCACCACCTCGACCGGACGCCCATTGCGCGCGCGTTCCTTTTCGATGACCACCACACGATACTGCGGTTGTTTGCGCGCACCCGTGCGCGACAGACGAATCATTAACACAGAGCTTATGTTCCTTTCCTAATTGCTTCAGGCAGGCTGAGACAAACCATTATTTTTGCAGAATTTAGCGGGATTAGCAAGTTCGACCGGGGAGTGGTAGCGTCCCACGTTGAGCTTTTCTTTGCGTCCTTTGCGGTTTAGGACCTTGCCGCCATTCTCAGCCCGCTAAACCTCTTAACCGCAAAGTTCGCCAAGAAAGACCGCAAAGAACGCAAAGACTGTGGAATTGCAGAACAGGACCAGGCGGCACCGCCGTTCGGTCCATCGATCTGGATTCACCCTCAATTCAATATTGACCCCAAACTGTACCCGCGGCCCGCATTCTTGCTAATATAGCCAGTTCAGTACAGCTCGGCACACCAGGGAGACCAGAACCATGACTTACGTGATCGCAGAACCGTGCATAGGGACCAAAGATACTGCCTGCGTGGACGCTTGCCCGGTGGACTGCATTCATCCTAAGAAAGATTCTCCGGCGCACGCCGAAGAAGAAATGCTGTACATCGACCCCGTCGAGTGCATCGACTGCGGAGCTTGCGTGCCCGTGTGCCCAGTGTCTGCCATCTTCGCCCTGGATGACCTGCCGGAAAAGTGGGCGTCGTTCACGGAGCGCAACGCAAAGTATTTCGGACGGTAAAGGCGGACTTCGGACGCCAGACCTCGGGCGTCGGACTTCAGACTTCAGCCGTCAGACCTCGGCTGGCAATTTCGGAAATTAAAAGCTCCGGCTTATCGCTGGAGCTTTTTGTTGTTCGCGTCGAAGCCGGTGTCTCGATCGTGACGTCCGAGGTCCGACGCCCGCCTTCCCATCTCCCCACTACTCCATTACAATTAGAGGTTAACCTGCTGGGCTTCCATGGCACTCAAGGAGTCGGAAGCGATCGTTCTGCGCACCTATCCTTTGCGCGAGGCCGATCTGCTGGTCACGTTGTTCACGCGAGCGGAAGGGAAAGTTCGCGGCGTGGCGCGCTCAGCCAAGAAATCGAAGCGGCGGTTTGGTGGCGCTCTCGAGCCGCTCACCTACGTTCGGGCCTTCTACGAAGATCGCGAGCAGCAGGAGCTGGCCCGGCTGGATTCCTGCGAGGTGCTGGAATCGCCGCTGGCGACGGAAGTGGGTTATCCGCGGGCGGTAGCGCTGGCGCACGTGGCGGAGTTGCTCGACGAGTTGCTGCCGGAACGCGAAGCCAACGATGCCGTGTTCCGGCTGGCGCTTTCGGTGCTGGCGGGATTGCGGGGCGCCGATGTCTGGATGCCCGTCACTTATTTTGAGCTGTGGATGACCCGCCTGATGGGCTATCTGCCGGACGTCGG
>JBOGLD010000081.1:0-19774 GCA_050745885.1 Terriglobales bacterium | reverse complement strand
GGTCATGCGCATCAACGAAGACCAGCGCCAGCGTTTTCTGCGCAAGGTGCGGACGGCGTTGTGGACGTTGCGGGGCAAGCGCCTGGGCGTACTGGGCTTGGCTTTCAAAGGCGGGACCGACGATATCCGCGAATCCCCCGCCATGCTGCTGGTGCAGTCGCTGTTGCAGGAAGGCTGCCAGATTGCGGCCTACGATCCGGCGGCGACGGCCCGGGCGCGAGAAGTGCTGAAATCCAGCACCGAGTTCGTGCAGGACCCGTATGAAGCCGCCCGCGACGCCGATGCCTTGCTGATTCTGACCGAGTGGGAGGAGTTCGCCACGCTCGATCTGGATCGCGTTTTCAAACAGCTGAAGTATCCCATCGTCATCGATGGCCGCAATCTGTACGATCCGGAGGCGATGGCCGCGCGTGGCTTCACTTACTACAGCGTCGGCCGCCCGGCGGGCATGCCCCTGGTCGCGGCCGGCGCGGCTCCCGCACGGAAGCCCAAGAAATCATGAAGCCGCAACGAGCCCTGGTGACCGGCGGAGCTGGTTTCCTCGGCTCGCATTTGTGCGACGCCCTGCTCGCCGAAGGTTACTCGGTAATCGCCGCGGACAATCTGCTGACAGGAAAACTTTCGAACCTGGATCACCTGCGCAACGAAGCCCGCTTTGAACTTCGGCAAATTGATATCAATGAACCGTTTGACTGCGGAGCGGTGAATTATGTCTTCCACTTCGCCAGCCCCGCCAGCCCGGTGGACTATGCCCTGCACGGAATTGCCACCCTCAAGGTGGGCTCTCTGGGCACATTCCACGCGCTCGATATTGCACGCAAGTACGGGGCGAAATATCTGGTCTCTTCGACCTCGGAATGTTATGGCGACCCGCTGCAGCATCCCCAGAAAGAAAATTACTGGGGCAACGTAAATCCCATCGGGCCGCGCTCGGTGTATGACGAAGCCAAGAGGTTCACCGAAGCCGTCACCATGGCCTATCACCGCTATCATCAGGTGGACACGCGCATCGTGCGAATCTTCAATACCTACGGACCGCGCATGCAGCTGAATGACGGCCGTGTGGTCCCCAACTTCATGAAGCAGGCGCTGCGCGGGGAAGAACTGACGGTCTACGGCGACGGCAGCCAGACCCGCAGCTTCTGTTACGTCAGCGATGAGATTGACGGCTTCCTGCGGCTGGCCAAGGCGACTGAGCATTTGCCGGTGAACATTGGGAATCCTACCGAGTTCACGATTCTGGAATGTGCCCAGCGGGTACTGGCAGTGACCGGATCCAAGAGCAAGATTCGCTACGAAGCCCTGCCCCAGGACGACCCCAAGCTGCGTTGTCCGGACATCACCAAAGCCAGGACTCTGCTGGGATGGGAACCGCGGATTGATCTGGAAAGCGGCCTGCGCCTGTCACTGGATTATTTTCGCAGGGAAGCCCTCTAGTCCCTGGGCGAGATTTCCACCCGGCTCAGGCCAGACTGTCTTCCGCCGCCTGGGCCGCAATCAAGTGCTTCACCTGTTCCCGCTCATCGGCCGTATTCAGACTGAACTGCACGCCCATCCCGAAGCCGGGATGAACGACCTGCACTGTTCCCCGAACCCGCAATTTGATGTCTCGCGTGCGCACCACGATGTCCAGCACCGTGTGCGAAGGAAACGGAGAGGGAGTCTCGACGTAACAGCCGCCCGTACTGACATCGCTCAACGTGCATCGATTGGGAATGCCCTCCCCGACGCGGAACACATCGGCGCTCAGGTGGCAGGCACGACGACCCTGCTCGCGCCGATTCGAGGACGAGGCCGAAAGCCCCAAGCCGGCGAACCGGATGGGCGCCGCTTCTGCCTGAGGTTGCTGCTGAATCCGGGGCGCATCTTGTTCTGCTTTTGCCAACCGCGACAGGCTGCTCTTGATCCATTCGTTCATGGTGCGGCGCGAAGTTTGGGGCACATCCACAAAGCGGATCCCCACCCGTCCGGAAGAGTCTTGCCATACCACGTCGCCGGAAAGGCGGACCGAGGATCGATCTCCCGGCAGATTGAATTGAAAGTAAACCTTGCAGCGTGGAGGCAACCTGCGCTCGGACTGTATGGCCAGGCCATCTTCGCTCAAATCCAGCAGCGTGGCGGCCACGTTCTCCGCGTTGGCGTAGGTGATCGAAGCGGGGGTGTGCAGTGCGATCCTCAATTTGACGCGCTTTTCACGTGCCATCAGACCTCGTGCCGCCCGCAGGCTGCTCGCCGCCCGCTCCGCGGAGACCGGCTTGTACACAATGAAATTCGCCCCTTGTCCGAAGATGTCGCGGACTTGTTCCCGTCCGTCCACCAGGCCAATGATGAGCGTGCTCCGGTTGATCGGCAACTTGCGCACCCTGCAAATCAGTTCGATGGCCGGCATCTGGTCCTGGCAATCGACCACGACAGCGTCGAAATGCTGGGCTGCCAGCCGCGCCGCGGCTGTACCCAAATCTCCGCAGTGTTCCGCCTCGATGTTCAGCTCCCGAAGGATCTGGCTGAGCACCTGGACTGCCTTCAGATCCGCGCACACAACCAGGGACGTAAGCGCCATACCTCGAGAATGTTAGAGTTCCTCGGTAAGCGGAGACAAGTTACCTCAGTCATGGCGCGGTCAATTCAAGGGCGGGGGTGACTTTCGTCATCTGGAGTTAAGTCGGAGAACTCGCTATGTTCGCAATTGCAGGCCACCCAGGCTTTGCGGCGAGTGAGTCTCCACTCCGCCAAAAAAGGCACCGAAGATGTCGTCACAAACCGGCAACTGGATGATCGCCGTGGGAGCGCTGGGAGGATTCGTCGGTATGCTGATGCTGCCCGCTGCCCTGGGGGAACATCCCGACACCAGTCTGCTTATCCTGGGTGCGTGTGGAGTGTCCCTGGGCTCCATCATCGCAGCCTCGGGTATTTACTTGAAGGCGCACGCCCTGCAATCTTCCGCGGGCTCAGGCAGCGCACCGGGAGAATCCCGGAACTCGAAGCGGCGGGTCCGGGGCGGTTGCGATGTTTGTCATGGGGACCTGCCGGTGATCCATTGCAAGGTTCACCAGGTTCACCTTTGTCCCGACTGTCTGGGGCGGCACTATGATTTCCGCACCTGCACCTATGTCCCCAGCACCCGCACCACCGCCAAGGCCAAAAGTTTGGCCAAGGCCCGGGGTGTCTGATCCGGCACGCTCCTCGCGCGTTGATGGCCAAGGTGACTACAGTTTACGCAGCCGGGCGGCACGGACGCGCAGTTCAACCGGTTTCCGATCAACCTCTACGACACGCGCGAGGGTGAAGTCCGTGACTGGGCTTCCGGCTCAGCTCCGGGCGGAGCCTCAACTTGTTCGGTCGACGGGGTCATGAACGCGGTGGAGCTGGAAGTGGCCAACCTGCGAAAATGGCTTTCTACGTATTATCGTGTCGGTCGCCATCGCCGCGGGAAAAAACATTACCTTCCCGCACCCGTCGTTCGATAGCACGGCCTACTTCGGAACCGAGGGTGGCTTGCACAACTTTCTGCACTTCCTGGAGAATTGGAACGGCGACACTATGAACTACAGGGGCTCGCTGGTCAGTCTCTACTACTCCACCTATAACACCGGTACCTTCAGCGGACTGCCGACGCCGGGGCCGACAGCGGGGCCACGCAACTCGCCGTAATCACCACCCCGTCGCACACGAACTTGCCGTCCGGACGCTGTGCGCACGGCCGGGTAAAACTCTGGATGTTGACCCTGACACAGGCTGCTGGTATCACCAGGCCGGTGCGTCGCACATGCACACATCCCGTCAACAACAATAAGGCCGCGAGAAGGACGATCTTGCTCACCACCGCTGCGCTCCTGTCTGCTTTCCGAGGCTTCACTTGCCGATTCCATGAAATCATCGGCAGCTCCCGGTCTGCCCTTTAACCTGCGCGCGCAAGCAGGCAGCATTAGGGAGCCGGTCGTCCCATCCGTGGTCTTCCCGTGTATCATCGGGAGAAACCAATTGAGGAGGAATGCTCTTGCCTCAGATCAGCGCCTTATTTTGGGATGTCGGTGGAGTGATGCTCACTAACGCCTGGGATCGCTCGCAAAGGGAGCGTGCGCTCGTGCAATTCAAGCTGGACGAAGCCGAGTTCATGGACCGCCACGAAATGCTGGTTTCTTCCCTAGAGCGGGGCAAGATCGGCTTCGACGAATATCTGGATCGCACCATCTTCTATCGCCCCCGGCCCTTTGCCCGGGAAGTTTTCAAGGACTACGTGTTTTCCCTGTCGCAAGCGCACCGCGAAGTGCTGGCCGTGGCTGAACAATTGGCCAAATCAGGCAAGTATTTCATGGCGACCATCAACAATGAGTCCACGGAGTTGAACCAGTATCGTATTCAGACCTTCGGGCTGCGCGAGATTTTCTCTGTGTTTATCAGTTCCTGTTTTGTGGGTTTACGCAAGCCGGAAGGAGGCATTTACAGGCTGGCCCTGGAAGTGACGCAGCAGTCGCCACAAGAATGCTGTTTCATCGACGATCGCGCCCTGAACCTCGAGGCTGCGCGGCAACTCGGAATGCACACCATAGAAATGCAGGACGTGGAACAGTTGCGGCGGGACTTGCGGAAGCTGGAAGTGGAAGTCTGATTCCCTGATCTCGACGATCCGTCGATCTGACGGCATTCGTTGCTACATAAGCCGGGATTTCTAGGGCTTGCGCGGCGGCCCGCTAGCCGGTTTGCCCAGGATCAAGCCGGGTTTAGCAAGCGCTTCGCTGACTCCAAGGCTCAAGTCGCTGGACCAGCTATCGGCCGCAATCTTCCAATCGCCGTTCGCCTGCCGGTTCAGAATGACCAAATATTTGCCGCGTTCCTCGCGACGCTTGCCCATGGCAACTGGGACCAGGGACTTGCAGCGTCCGACTTCATAGCCGAAGTCGCTGAATAGTTCCGCGCGCAGCGGATCCAGTTCCACTTCGCTCATCCCGGCATCGAGCAGCCCGAAGAAAAACTCGCGAATGGCGGCCGCGCCGCGCACCACCGGAACATTCGGCCGCAGCACCGTGGCATCCGGAACGTAAAGGTCGACCAGATCGTCCAGTTGTTTGGTGTTGCAGGCCAGCGACCAATCCTGAGTCACTTTGCGAAGAGCAATCTCCGCCCGGCTCAAGGACGCTCCACCGAGCGGGGCCCGCACCCGGGCAACCTCTCGACCGCCAGCGCCTCCGCCGGCCATTCGCAAATCTGGACCTGCCCCCTGTTCGAAGCCGCCAGCGTTGGAAAAATAGTGGTGGTGATAATGATGATGGTAGTGGTGGTCACCGGGCGGTTCGGGTACAGCCTTGGGATTCGACCGCGCCCCTTCCGCCCCGTCCGATGCTTTCGCCAGGGGGACACCACAGTTGGCGCAGAAGCTGTTTCCCTTGCGATTCGCGGTTCCACAAGCCGTGCAGGTCTGCCGGCCGGCACTTTCAGATTCAGAGTTCACATTCACGGATTCTTCCACGCTTTGCTCCAGGGCAAACCGCTGCATGGCCTGGAGCACGGCAGCCTTCGATTGAACGACCAGTTTGGGATCATCCATGCCGTACCTGAGTCCCCGGTCCAAACTTGCGGGAAGTCGAGACTTCCGATCCGGCCTCGCCCATTCTAGTCGAAAATTTTCCTAGCGGCTGGAAAACTCCACCTTGGCCTCGGACTCCGTGGGCACACCGTTGCACAGGGCGGGACGATAACGCCAGAATCTTACCGCATCGAGGATGGTCCGGTCTTCGTTGGGCCCGGCGCTTTCCAGAATCAGTGCGCTATGCACCCGGCCGTCAGTCCCAATGATGAAGCTGACGCTGGCTTTTGCATTCAGGTCAGTTTCTTCGAGCAGAGGATCGGGCGTGGCCAGGGCCTGCGGTGGTTGCACCGCTCCGCACGCCACCCGAATGGCAGGGCGTTCCAGGGCGGCAAATTCCGAGTCGTGTACGGCGGAACTCCACAAGTGATTTTCCCACTTGGCCAGAGGAGTTTGTCCCCCTGTGGTCCGCGCTGGTACCGATTCAACCGCGGCCAGGCACAGGGCCGGTATAGAAACCATCAAGGCCAGAATCCACAGTTTCCGCATCAACATGTTCTCATTTCCCCGGGGAACGTGGCGCACCAGCCGCGCTCTCGATATACCGGGTGTGGCAATCGGCGGGCCAGGACAGATCGCACAAGTAATTGATACTACACGCTTTATGTTTGAGTTAGGGATCGAGTCAGGGGCCGGGGATGAAAACAGTTGCAGCTATGAAGTAGACCTGTGGCCGCGGTCAATACCCTTAAAGTAAGAGGTGAGGTTGGCACGCAAGGATTGAATCTTGCGCCCTGGGGAATTCAGCGGTGATCGGATGCCCCGCTGCCAGGGGGATGGAACTTCTGAGGCGCGATTTGCGCCAGCGCCGTAATGTATCATCCAAGCTGATTTTTTAATGCATCTGAGGTCAGTCGTCAGCTTGCGACTGCGGGCCGAGTCGGAGGATCAACCTGCTTCATAGACTTTCATCGTTATTCCGGCCGTCATCCCTGGCCCTCCGATTCCTTTTGACCGCCGCTCTTGGGCTCGCCCTGCCACAACTCCTGCAATCCCAGGACTCGGTGCGGCTCCAGGTCTCCGGCGTGGTCATCGATCAGACCGGCGCCGCGATTGTTGCCGCTCACGTGGACTTCACCAGTGGATCCTTTTCGGCGACGCAGGTCACCGACAACAGAGGCAGTTTTGTATTTTCCGCGCTGCCGGCCGAGTCCGGAGTGGTGAAAGTTTCTGCCGCCGGATTTCAGGATCGGACGGTGGACTGGCACGCCGGCACCGGTCTTCTGCAGATCGTGTTGCGGCCCGCCTCGGCGGCGGAGCAGGTTACGGTCACGGCCAACCGTACGGGGGTGCGGGTAATCGAGAACGCGACCAGCGTCACCATCCTTTCAGCCCCGGACCTGGATGCCACGGCTGCGTTCCGGACTGACGACATACTGCGCCAGGTGCCTGGTTTCAGCCTCTTTCGCCGCACTACAAGTCGGACGGCGAACCCGACCGCGCAAGGCGTCTCGCTGCGGGGTCTGGGCGGGAGCGGCGCCAGCCGTGCCCTGGTGCTCAGCGACGGCTTCCCTTTGAACGATCCCTTTGGGGGATGGGTTTACTGGGACCGCGTTCCGCGAGTGAGCATCGGCAGCATCGAAGTGGCCAGCGGCGGGGCCTCACATCTCTATGGGTCAGACGCACTGGGTGGAGTCATTAATATCCTCCGGGCGCCGGTGAACCGGGATGCGATTTCGCTCGAAGCTGCTTACGGGAACGAGAACTCCCCCGATCTCTCGTTCGCAGCCAGCAAGAGCGTGGGACCGTGGGCCGTCGGCCTGGCCTCGGAATTTTTCCGCACCGACGGTTATATCGCCGTACCCTCTGACTTGAGGGGCGCGGTGGACACGCCTGTCAACTCGCAAGATGCAAGCGGTGACCTCACCGTGCAGCGCAAGTTCAGCGATCGCGGCTCGGTCTTCGTTCGGGGATCGCTTTTCGGGGAATCGCGGCACAACGGCACTCCGCTGCAAACCAACAGCACCACCATTCGCGAACTCGATCTGGGCGGCAACTGGGACGGGCGGGAGCTGGGCGCCTTCGAGCTGCATGCTTATGCCAGCCGTCAGGGTCTGAACCAGTCATTCTCGTCAATCGCGTCCGACCGCAACAGCGAGAGCCTGACTCGTACCCAGGTTGTCCCCGCTCAGCAAGTCGGATTTTCCGTCCAATGGCAGCACTCCGTGGGAACGCGCCAACACCTGGTCGCGGGTCTCGAGGAAGCCGACGTGCATGGCCAAACCGATGAGCAGGGATACTTCGGAGGCAATCCCACCAGCACCTCAGCCGGCGGCGGGCGAGAGGTAAATTGGGGGGCCTACTTCGAGGACATCATTCGCGTTACCCCGGATTGGCTGCTGACGGCCAGCGGACGAGTGGACCACTGGGAGAACTTCGATGCGTTCGCGCCCGCCAATCCCGCACAAGCAGTCGGCGCGGCTGCGCTGCCCGATCGCAGCGAGACCTTCTTCAGCCCACGCCTGGCGTTGCTGCACCGGCTCACTCGCAATATATCTCTCACCGTTTCCGGTTACCGCGCATTCCGGGCTCCGACCTTGAACGAACTCTATCGCGGTTTTCGCGCCGGCAACGTGTTTACCGAGGCCAACCCCAACCTTCGCGCGGAACGACTGACGGGCGCGGAAGGCGGCGCCATTGTGACCGGCTGGAATCAGCGTTTGATGCTGCGAGGCAATTTCTTCTGGAACCGGATTACCCGCCCCGTGGCCAACGTCACGCTGACCACAACTCCCAGCCTGATCACGCGGCAGCGCCTGAATCTGGGAAGCACCCGTTCCCAGGGCCTGGAGCTGGAACTCAGCGGACATGTCAGTAATTCGGTGCTGGTCTCGGGCGGCTACCAATACACCGATGCCACGGTGACCGGCTTCACCGTCGATCCAGCCCTGGCCGGCTTGAATCCAAGTCTGGTGGGCCTCGACGTTCCGCAAGTTCCCCGCCATCAGTTCACTTTCCAGACCAGCTACTCCCGCCCTTACATTCTTCTAGCAGTACAGGGCCGCTTCGGGGGGAACCAGTTCGACGACGATCAGAACACCCTGTTGCTCCGGCGTTATTTCGTCCTCGACGCCAGCGCGTCGCACACGCTGCGTCCCGGGGTGCAATTGTTTGTGGCGGTGGAGAATCTGACCAACCGGCGTTACGACGTAGGACGAACCCCGGTGCTCACCGTCGGTCCGCCGATTCTCGCCCGTGCTGGTCTCCGGCTGCAATTCGGCCCGAGATAGTCACCCGCTCCAATCCTCTGGGGAGCTCGCCCTCAGCCGTGGCGGCGGGAAAGCGCGGCAATTCCCGGCGTCCCGACCCGGTGCCTCTCGGGGACGCGGCACCCAACACGTTCGATCAAATTGCTATTGGACGGAACTACCCACTGAAGAAAAAACGTTGTTGGCATTGCTGCCCACCAACCGTATGGTGCCGACCACGATCACCAGAATCACCGCCAGCATCACCGCATATTCGGCGATATCCTGGCCGCGATCCTCCTGCCACAAATTACGCACGATGCTCATCATGCTTTCAGCCTTTCTAACGACCAGGCCCGCCTGCGCGAGGCTGACCCAGGGGGAGTTTGTGAGGCAAGGACCTCAAAGGCTGGTGGGTAAGGCGGCTGGGACTTACCGTGATTGCGTGTGATTCTGCGCCCGCTGAGCAGTCACTGTCAAGCCAGCGGCTGTGGGAAATATTTTTCTGGAGTAAGCGTGGGTGCCAAAGCCGAAGGGGCGAAGAAATCCCAAGGAGGCTGAAACAGCGGGGAAGGGTGGCTAGGGAAATACCTCAGCTTCTTTAAACGAAACGCCCAGGCCATCCTTTGTCGAGATGATCGGGGGACGAACGATTTGCCAATCAATCTTCAGCCCGGGATCGTTCCAGGCGATCGTGCGCTCCGCGCCCGGATCGTAGAAGTCAGTGGCTTTGTAAAATACGTGGGCATTCTTCGAGAACACCCGAAAACCGTGGGCAAACCCCGGAGGGATCCACAACATTTGCTGCTTCGCCTCCGAAAGTTCGAGGCTGGACCATCTCCCGAAAGTCGGCGAACTGCGCCGCAAATCCACGGTCACATCGAGAATCTTGCCCACCACGACCCGCACCAGCTTGCCTTGGGGCCCGAGCTGATAGTGCAGGCCCCGCACCACATTGCCAGTCGAAAACGAGTGATTGTCCTGCACAAACCGCTCCCGGACGCCCGCCTCCGTCATGGCCCTTTCGTTGTAACTTTCCAGGAAGAAACCTCGGGCGTCACGAAACACCTTGGGTTCGAGAATGAGTAACCCGGGCAACGCACCGTCGATGACCTTCATGGTGGAAGTGATCGCCGAAAAGGCTTTAGAACACCTTTTCCCGCAGCAATTGTTGCAAGTACATGCCGTAGCCATTGCCCTGCATCAAGGACGCCGTGTCCTCCAGTTGCTGGGCCGAAATGTATCCATAGCGAAATGCAATCTCTTCCGGACACGCAACCATCAGCCCCTGCCGGGTTTCGATGGTTTGTATGAAGAGCGAAGCTTCCAGCATGGCCTGATGAGTCCCGGTATCGAGCCACGCCATGCCCCGGCCCATGACCACCACTTCCAGCTGTCCGCGCTTTAAGTACGCCTTGTTCACGTCGGTGATTTCGAGCTCGCCGCGGGCGGACGGCTGCAAAGATTGGGCAATGTCCAGCACTTGATTGTCGTAGAAATAGAGTCCGGTGACGGCATAGCGCGACTTTGGCGCCTTGGGCTTCTCTTCCAGGCTCAACGCTTTGCCCTGCGGGTCGAATTCCACCACGCCATAGCGTTCGGGATCCTGCACCGGATAAGCAAATATCCGCGCACCCGAACCCTGCTGAGCGGCTTGCAAAACGGTCTTGGCGAGGTCGTGTCCATAGAAAATATTGTCGCCCAATACCAGGGCGCAACCTGAGGAGCCGATAAATTCCCGGCCCACCAGGAACGCCTGCGCGATCCCTTCTGGCCGAGGCTGCACCGCGTACTGGAAGTTCAGACCGAAGCGCCCCCCATCCCCCAGCAGTTGTTCAAACCTGGATACGTCCTGGGGCGTGGCGATGATCAGAATGTCCCGAATCCCCGCCAGCATCAGCGTAGACAGCGGGTAATAAATCATGGGCTTGTCATAAATGGGAAGCAGGCTCTTGCCCACGGCATGGGTCACGGGATAGAGGCGCGTACCCGATCCCCCGGCCAGAATGATGCCCCTATGCGCGGATTGCCTGAGATTCGTGCTCGACATGCAGGAAAATGGCCGTCCCCGATGTGGCCTTTCGTTTCTTTGAGCGACTGACGTAACAAGATTACTGCATCGCCATCCTCGGAAGATAGCTCCCGCCCGTGACTGCGCATGTCCCCATCGCCTGCAGTCGAGGTTGTCGCATATTGCGTTCTCTCCAGTGTTTTAGCCCCTAAACGTGCATTCGTTGCACAAGATCCGGGGTAATAGCTGGATCTATTTACGGGTCATCACCGCTGCAAAAGTGCCTCAAGTAACCACGGTTCCATCTTGGGCATGGCCGTATGGCCGTCGTCCGCGTTCACCTCCGGTATCTATCGTGCCGCCAAACCCCAAAGCACACTGCACTTGGCTGCACTATTCCACGTTTCAGTCAGTTCCCGGATTGGCACTCGGAATGGTGCAGCGAGCTGGTTAATCCCCCGCCGTATGGCCGTACGGCTTTTAGAGGCCTTCCGTGAAGGATTTCGGCGCTCTCGGTCGACTAGTAATTGTTCTTCTCGCTGTATCCACCATGCTGGGCTGTGGGGCCCTCGAGGCCGGCACACCGGCTGCGCAATCAAACACCGGGCTGGTCGCAACTTCGGCCACGGTGGATTTTGGCACGGTATCGGTCGGGACCACCGCCGTCCGCACCAACACCGTCACTAACAACACCTCTTCTCCGATTGTTCTCACTCGGGCCCAGATTGACCAGGCAGCTTTCACAATTGCCGGTCAAAAACTGCCACTGACGTTGGCGCCAGGGCAACGCGCGGTCCTCCAGATTGCATATTCGCCGCAAAGCAGCGGCCGCTCGACGAGCAACGTTGTGCTCGCCAGCAACATGGTCCGTTTGTCCACCACCTTTACTTTGAAAGGCACGGCTACATCGGCGGGCCGTTTCAAGCTGAATCCAACCAGCGTAAGTTTCGGTAACGTGCAGGTAGGCAAGGCCCAGACCCAATCTGCCACCCTGTCTAACTCTGGGACGGCGCCAGTCACCATCACGCGCGCCGCGATCTCAGGAAAGGGATTCACTCTGACCGGGCTGAAATTGCCGGTGAGGTTGCTCAGCGGACAGAGTATCCCTGTGGGCGTGACGTTTACTCCGGTTTCGCTCGGCGCCTCGAGCGGCACGATCTCCGTGGTTGGGACCATCCGGTTGACCTTGCCCAATCGTCCAGTCGCGTTTGGGGGGCGAGGCCGCGAGACCACGGTGGCCGTGAACACCGTGTCGACAACCATCAGCGCATCCGTCTCGGGAACTGGGATGGGTGCCGGGCAGCTGGCAGTTTTGCCCAGCAGCCTGGCCTTGGGAAACGTGAAGATTGGCGCCAGTCAAACCCAGTCGGCGACCCTTATCAACTCCGGCAGTTCCGACCTGACCATACGCCAGGCGACAGTTAGCGGCCGCGGCTTCAAGATGAGCGGAGTCACTTTCCCCATCACCCTGGCCGCAGGTCAACGCAAGGGTTTCACTGTAACTTTTACGCCGGAATCAGCAGGCACTGCCAGCGGAAGCATCGCTGTTGTCACCGATGCTTCGAACCCGGTGGTGAATGTCCCCGTATCGGCAGTCGCAACCGTCCCGGGCGGACTCGTTTCGAACCCTCCCAGCCTCAGCTTCGGAAGCGTACAGATTGGTCATGGCCAAACTCTGTCGGCGGCACTCACGAACTCCGGTGGTTCCAGTGTGACTGTGTCTCAGGCTAGCGTTTCCGGCGCCGGGTTCGCGGTCGGTGGTTTGAACCTGCCCGTGACCCTGGCCGCCGGCCAGAGCGCGGCCTTCAACGTGACCTTCACGCCCCAGGCAGGCGGGGCGGTCAGTGGAAGCCTGTCCATCGCCAGCAACGCTTCCAACCCAGCACTCAGCATTCCACTGGTAGCGAGTGCCGCCACCGCAGGCGTACTGAGCACCAGTGATTCCAGTCTTGATTTTGGCAGTGTTCAGATCGGCGGCACCGCCACCCAGTCTGAGACCCTGACCAACACCGGCGGGGCCAACGTTACCATCTCGCAGGCCCAGGCCTCGGGGACGGGCTTCACCGCTACCGGGCTGAGCCTTCCCATGACCCTGAATCCCGGGCAGAGCTTCACCTTCGGAGCGGCCTTCCATCCAACTTCAGGCGGCAGCGCAACCGGATCGATTTCGGTCGTCTCTGACGCTTCCGACTCCACCCTCACCATCACGTTGGCCGGGACCGCAGCCGTTGCGGGACAGCTGGCCGTCAGCCCAGCGACGTTAAGTTTCGGCAGTGTTACGGTGGGGCAAAGCAAAACTCTGAATGCGACGCTGAGCGCCACCGGCTCCGGCATTACGGTCTCAGACGCCAGCATGACCAGTTCGGAGTTTACGATCAGCGGTCTTTCGCTGCCGCTTACCCTGGCCGCCGGAAAGAGCGTGTCGTTCAGCGTCAGTTTCACGCCCCAGTCCAGCGGAGCGGCCTCGGCCAGCGGATCCTTCAATAGCAACGCTGCCAACTCGGCCGCGGTCCAAGCTCTGAGCGGAACCGGCGCGGCAGCTCCTCAGCACAGCGTGACTCTGTCCTGGAACCCCAGCTCCTCCAGCGTAGTGGGTTACAACGTCTATCGGGGCTCTACGGCGGGCGGACCGTATTCTAAAGTCAATTCCATGAACGCCGGCACGAACTATGTCGACAGCTCGGTTCAGGCCGGCCAGACTTACTTCTACGTCACCACGGCGGTGGATGGGTCCGGGAACGAAAGCGGGAACTCGAATCAGACCCAGGCCGTGATCCCTACTCCCTAGGTCGTAGCACTGGGTTTGCAAACCTTCGAGTAAAAGAGGGCGTGAAAAAGTTCACGCCCCTTTCCATTGGGACCAATGTAGGCGCGAGCGTCCCGCTCGTGCGTCCTCGTCACCGCATTTTCACTGCTCGCGATGCTATGAGCTCACCCGGGCGAGCGCTACGCTATGCCCCTAGAACAAAAGCCCGTGTCAAGCCATCTGGGCCCGAGCAGCGTCCCATAGTTATGTACTAGTGACATCTTCTCGCCTGACGGTTACCACGTTACCTTGCTCCCGTACTTCTTCACGGGTCCATTAAACAATTGGGATTTCATCGGCCGTGAGTTGCGGTTATCGCGATTTCACTGCGCGGGAAATTCCAGCCGATTGCCGAAAGATAAAAACACACCCCGGACATAAGTCTGGCGTTACAGTTCGTTCGCGAACCATTTCTTTGTGAGGACGGCGCGCATGCATGGACGATTGCTTTTAGGCTTGGCCATCTTGACGACTGCAATCTCGATCGGTTGCGGGGGCGGAAGCACGAGTCGGGACGTAGCTCCTGGCGAACTTGCCGTATCACCGTCGAAGATGGACTTTGGCAAAGTGGCAGTGGGCACCAGGAAAAGCCAGACGGGTACTCTTACAGCCGGCGATTCCGGCATTACAGTGAGCTCGGTCGATTGGAGCGGAGAGGGATACTCCGTAAGCGGAATTGTATTTCCGCTGGCCGTACCCGCCGGCCAGAGCGTCCACTTCAGGGTAACGTTCGCGCCTCATCGCGGGGGGAGTTCGGCGGGCAACATAAGCTTCCAAAGTGATGCGTTGAACACTCCGCGGGCAGCCTTCAAGGGCAATGGAAACCAAAAGGGAGCCCATAGCGTGACGCTGTCGTGGCACTCCACGACGGCTGCGGTTCTTGGTTACAACGTGTATCGCGCCGTCGCCTCCAGAGGACCGTATACCAGGATGAACAGCTCTCCGCATCCCAAGACCACCTTTACCGACGCTTCGGTCTTGAGCGGAGAAACCTACTTTTACATGACCACGTCTCTCAGTAAGAACGGAACCGAAAGCAGATACTCAAACCAGGTTCAGATCACAATTCCGAACTCCTGATCCCATGGGAACGCCGGCAGGCAATGGGAGACTCATGATTCTCAGAAATCAGAGTTTTTGGGCGGTCTCCTGAATCAGAGGAACGCGCGTGGCACGCAGCGACACCAGTTTTCCGCTTCCGATTGCTTCTTCAATCGCGATCGTGGCTTCGGAAACTTCGATTAGTTCTTCGAACGGAATGCGGGCAGAACCACCTCGGCGTATGGCGTCCAGGGTGAGTTCAATCTCGCGTTCATGTCCCTTGTCCTGACTCCTCTTCGTGCGCCTGGTTTTTCCGTCACGCGCCAGTTCCAACGTGCGAAAATCGTTGATCCGTCCAACCTTGCCTTCGCAGAAAACCTCGAACTGCTCCTTGGGAACCGACCTGTCGCCGTTGGCGAGATAGGAAATATTCGCGATGGAGCCATCCTCGAAGGCGACCGTCGCTGTGACGTTGTCCCGGTTGTAGCGGGTCCCATCCGGCAGAGCGTTGGCTGAGACGCTCACCATGCCACACCCCACTACGAAGCGCGCCCAATCCACAAAATGGCAGAGCTCGCCTATGATTCGGCCACCCCCGCTGCTGTTTTGCACCCAGTGATCGCGAGGGACATATCCGGCGTTGACCCGGATTTGCACCACCATGGGCTCCCGGCGGCCGGCGAAGAATTCCGTCACTCTCTCGGTGAAGGGAGCGAAACGGCGGTTATAGCCGACCATCAGAAATGGGGCCGGGTTTCTTTCCTTCTCGGCCTGATAGGCATACAGGATCTCGTCCAATTGCTCGCGGCTGATGGCCAGGGGTTTCTCGACCAGAACGGGCTTGTGATTGGAGAGCGCGGCAATGACGTATTGGGCATGACTGTCGTGGCGGGAAAGGACGAAAACGACGTCCGTGTCTTTGTCCTGGAGCAGGTCCGCCGGCGCCACCGCCCGGGTAAACCCAAACAACCGGCGCGCGGACTCCGATGCAACACCCGAAGCGGTCGCAACCGAGTGCAGAGTAACCCCTCGGGTGTTCCGCAGCGCGGGAAAGATGACAGCACGCGCGAAGCTGCCAGCCCCGATGCAACTTATTCTGAGTTCATGGTTACCCGGCGCCCGCGAAGCTGGCGGCGGCCCGCTTGACGGGGCGGGCATTTTGATCAAAGCCCGGTTGGGATATTCGACCAGGACCGTATACGCGTTGCCATCTTTCAACTCCTGATAGGCCGCGCTTCCCTGCTCCACCGGGCAACGCTTCTCGACAAATGTGGAAACATTGATCGCCCCCGAAGCCAGCAAATCCAGAAAAGCCTCCATGTTCCGCTTCTCTGTCCAGCGCACATAGCCGACAGGGTAGTCCAGCCCATCTTCTTCGTACTGAGAATCGTAGCGGCCCGGACCGTAGGAACGAGAAAGAACCAGGGAAAGCTCCTTCATGTACATGGTCTGGCGGGAGACTCCGAGATCCACCGTGCCCACCACAACGATGCGCCCGCGATCGCGGGAAATATTTGCCGCCAGCTCGATGGGTTCGGCGGACGGACTGGCCGCCGTAACGATCGCGACATCGACTCCGTAGCGGGCAAAGTCCTTGACTCGCAACGGCGTATCGCGGTCCCCCGAGTCCAGCGCCAGATCTGCGCCAAACTCCCGCGCGCGTTCTACTCTTTGCGGGTCCCGATCAATGGCGATGACGCGACAGCCCGCCGCTTTGGCCAGCAGAATGGTGAGCGCTCCCACCAGGCCGGCGCCGATCACGGCGACCACTTCTCCGAGCACTGTCTGACTCTGCCGGAACCCCTGGAGGGCAATGGCCCCGATCGCGCTCAACGAGGCCGCCTGCAGCGAAACCCCATCCGGGACTCGGACGGCGAGATTCCTGGGGATGAAGTTGACCTCGCAATGACTGGCGTAGCCCGCGCCCGCGCAAGCCACCCGATCGCCGGGATGAAACTCGTTCACCCCCTGGCCTGCAGCAATCACAATTCCGGCGCAGCTATATCCCAGAGGAGCGAGCGTGTCCAGGCGAGATTGCACCCGCTGATATGCCGCTTTGGCCCCTGCCGTCCGGGCAAAATCGATCACCTGGCGGACCAGGTCGGGACGAGCCAGAGCTTTCCCCAGCAGAGATTTTTCTACCTGCTCGCGATGAGCGAGTTCGGTGCCGGCGCTGATTGCGGAGAAGGCGGTCCGCACCAGGATGCCGCCGGGACGCAGCTCGGGCTGCGGAACCTCGTGGCTGCTCACTTCCCCGGAGCGAACATCTTCAAGAAGGGCCCGCATGATGATGGGTTATTGTCTCATCAGCAGGCAGAGAGAGGAAGACTGGGTTTCGCACTTCTGCCATGGAATTCAGAGCCGGCTCAATATTTCGGCGATCCGCTGCCCGGCGCGTCCCTCCCATAGAGGAGGCACAGTGCCCTGCTTCTGTTTGCCCTCGAGAACCTTGGTCAATTCAGTGCGCAGCATCGCCCCGTCCTGCCCGACCAGGATATTCGTCCCCATGGTTACAGTCACCGGCCGTTCCGTATTGTTCCGCAAGGTCAGACAGGGTACGTTCAGGTAAGTGGTCTCCTCCTGGATACCGCCGGAGTCGGTAACCACCGCAGTGGCCCGGCGCTGGAGAGCCAGGAATTCAATGTAAGGCAGGGGATCCCGCAAATCCAGCTTGCTGGCGTCAATTCCGAAGTCAGCAATGCGTTGGCGGGTCCGGGGATGCACCGGGAAAACAACTTTCACCTGGCTATTAAGTTCCAGCAGGTATCCTAGGATGACCTTCAAGGTGCGATCGTCATCTACATTCGCGGGGCGATGCAGCGTGACCAGAACATAGCGCGAGGGCAATCCGTCCACCTTCTGTTCGATCGCAACCGGCAGCAGCCGAACCAGGGAATCGATCATGACATTGCCCACGCGGTGGACCTTGCTTGCCGGGATACCCTCAAGTTCAAGATTCTTGTCGCCGTCTTCGGAGGGGGTGAATAACAGGTCGGCAAGTTGGTCTGTGAGCAGCCGGTTGATCTCTTCCGGCATGGCCCGATCGAAGGAGCGCAGCCCTGCCTCCACGTGGCCTACCTGGATCAGCAGCTTCGAACAGACCAGGGCGGCCGCGACCGTGGAATTAACATCTCCATAGACAAGCACGAGATCGGGTCTGCGCTCCTGAACGATGGGCTCGAAGCGGGTCATGATGTCCGCGGTTTGACGGGCATGGCTCCCCGAGCCTACTCCTAAATTAACGTCGGGAGCCGGAATCTCAAGTTGCTGAAAGAACACATCGGACATGTTCGCGTCGTAATGCTGGCCAGTGTGTATCAGGGTCTGTTTCACCCTGGGATACTGCTTAAGCGCGGCCAGCACCGGCGCGACTTTCATAAGGTTCGGCCGGGCGCCAACGACGTGAAGAACATGCATTTGCAAGGGTCCTGAGTTCGAAGTTTACTACGGCCAAAGATCGAGTCAATTGCAAGCGGTGGCGAGACAGTCTGATCAGGCGAAGAGTTCCTGCGCACTAGCTGTGAAAGCGCTTCTGATTGGCCCCGCCCCCCGCAAGCCAGCAAGCACGCCCGTGACCTAACAAGAGCGGCGAACTACCTGTACTTCCGGGGCACCCGCTTGGAGATCGCGCAAAGAATTTCGTACACATTGGTGCTGGCGAGCACGGCGTGCTTGTGAGCGTCCACGTTCAAACCATCGCAGGAGCCGAGCAGGATTACTTCGTCCCCCACGGCCACGCCGGGAAGACCGGTTACATCCACGAGCGTCAGATCCATGGAAATACGGCCCACGATGGGGGCGTAGTGCTCGCCCACAATCACTCGTCCGCATGAGGAGATCGCGCGGTTTAATCCGTCGGCATAACCGACGGGAAGAACCGCAATCCGGGCTGAGGCTTTGGTGACGTAAGTCCCGCCATAGCCCAAAGGCTGGTTGGCTCGAACTTCGCGCAGGGAAAGGATCCGCGTCTTCCAGGTCAGCACAGGCTTGAGACTAAGACGCAGCCCACTGCCGCTGACTTCTCTTCCCGCACGCTCAAAGGGCAAGTGGTAACCGTAAAGGGCAATTCCGGGCCGCACCATCGTGTTCCAGGACTCTCGCTTGGAAATAATCGCTCCGGTGTTGGCGGCGTGGATGAGCGGCGGATCGAATCCCTGGTTGCGCAGTATCTCCCGCGCCTCATCGAACCTCTTCAACTGCTCATCGACGGACGGCGCGTCCAGTACTTCCGAAGAAGCAAAGTGAGTGGAAAGACCTTCCAGCAACAGGTGGGATGAAGACCTCAGGGCGGAGCAGACCCGGCGCAAATCTTCCAGGGCGACTCCCAGGCGGCCCATGCCCGTGTCTACCTTCAGGTGAACGGCATGCCTGGCCAAGCCCAGGGAGGCAGCGGCTTTTTCCAGTAACTTGACCTGGCCTGCTTCCCAAACCGTCGGAGTTAACTGCAGACGAATAATTTCTTCTTCTTCACCTCGCCAGAACCCAGTCATCAGCAGGATGCGGGTGCGAATACCGGCTTCGCGCAAGGGAATCGCTTCATCGAGTGAAGTCACGCCCAGCCAGCGTGCCCCCTCCTCCTCGAGCGCGCACGCACACTCGGTTGCACCATGACCGTAGGCATCGGCCTTCACGATGGCGCAGACAGCACGTTCCGCCCCAATGTGGCGCTGCACAACGCCGAAGTTGTAGCGCAGGTTTGCGAGCGAGACCTGGGCCCAAGTGGGTCGCGTCGCAGTTCGTTTTAGGTTCTCTTTCGCGGCCACTCCGTAGGAATTCACTGGCTTGATTTTATCCCAGCGCGCTCCCATGCGCCCGCCGCCGGATCGTGACTATGGTCACTCGGCTTCCCCGGCCTACGCCTTTACCCTTGGGAGGAGTCTGCTACAGTGGAAATGGGTTGTTAACTTCCGAGCGGGCATGGGTGCTTCGCTTTGTTTTTCGGAGCCTTTGGGATGCGCATTGCGGTGGTGGGATCGGGATACGTGGGACTGGTGGCGGGGGCTTGCCTGGCCGACCTGGGCCACGATGTGATCGTGGTGGACAATGACCAGGCCAAACTGGCGGCTTTGCAGGCCGGTGCCGTTCCCCTCCACGAAAAGTTCCTGCCCGAATTGTTAAAGCGCCATCGGGGCAAGAGTCTTACC
>JBOGLD010000080.1:0-4694 GCA_050745885.1 Terriglobales bacterium | reverse complement strand
GGCTCGAGATGACAGGGCGGGAGCGGCTCGAGATGACAGGGCGGGAGCGGCTCGAGATGACAGGGCGGGAGCGGCTCGAGATGACAGGGCTGGAGCGGCTCGAGGTGACAGGGCGGGAAGGGCTCGAGATGACAGGGCTGGAACGGCTGTAAATCCATCCTGAAATGGGCCCTGCGGACGAGAATTTAGACTGGTGAACCCTGGGAAGGGGTGGTAGCATCTATATATCGTCTGCTTCCCACTTCACGGCTAGGCGACTCTCCACTCCAACGATCCGGGGAAGCGGAGCTGAGTCGCACACGAGTTGGCAAACTGTTCCGTGTGCAGCGGAACGGAAACAGGCCTGAGAACTGGCGCGGAAAGTAAAAATTCAACTGACGCAATGCGCCGCATCCGGCGCCCGTGGGGAGCTGTGCCCCCAAGGGCGTATTCGTGTCTGCGGCATACCTGCTCGGTGACCGTACATAAGCGGGTCGCGGCATAGACCACCGACGACCTGTCCGGACGGGACCCTGTCCCGTCGCCACGTAATGTGCCTTTCGCAGCCCGCGGCTGCGCTTGAAAGTTTGGGAGCCATCTGAATGTCGAAGAACAACGCCTACCGTACCCGATTTGATTTTTCAAAGATTCCAGCCACTATCCAGATTCCGAACCTGATCGAGGTTCAGAAGCGTTCCTACGAGCGCTTTCTTCAAATGGACCGGTTGCCCAGCGAGCGCGACGACGCCGGCCTGCAAGCCGTGTTTCAGTCGGTGTTCCCGATCAGCGATTTCCGCAATGTCTCGCAGCTGGAGTTTGTGGATTTTGCCATCGGCAACTGGGAGTGCAAGTGCGGCCACCTCAAAGGGCTGCATCACCTGCGCACCACCTGCAAGAATTGCGGCTCGACCGTCATCACCGACCCGTTTCATCCCGGCGACGTGCTGTGCTCGAAGTGCGGCACTTACAACGCCAACACTCCCGACTTCTGCAACAAGTGCGGCGACCCGGTCGGACTGCAGCTGAAGTATGACGTGAGCGAGTGCGAGGAGCGCGGCATGACCTATTCCGCTCCGCTCAAGGTCACGATGCGTCTTACGATTTTCGAGAAAGACGCCGAGACCGGCGCCCGTTCCATCCGCGACATCAAGGAACAGGAAGTGTTTTTCGGCGATGTGCCGTTGATGACCGAGAACGGCACCTTCATCGTGAACGGCACCGAGCGTGTGATCGTCAGCCAGTTGCATCGTTCGCCCGGCGTGTTCTTCGAGACCGCCAATAATCGCACTTACTTCCTGGGCAAGATCATCCCTTACCGCGGATCGTGGGTGGAATTCGAGTACTACCAGAAGAACGTGCTCTATGTCCGCATTGACCGCAAGCGCAAGTTCCTGGGCACGATTTTTCTGCGTGCGCTCGGCCTGCGTTCCGGCGAGGACATTCTGCGGACTTTCTACACCGTCGACCGGTTGGTCATTCGCGATCACAAACTTTACTGGTCGCTTGATCCGGCCAGCGAGAAGCCCACGAACCTCTTGGGCATGAAGTTGGCCCACAGCATCAAGTCGAAATCCGGCGAGGAAATCGCGCACTCGGGACGCAAGATCAATGCGGTCACGCTGAAGGAAATTCAAAAAGCAAAAATCAGCGAGATCGAGATTGACGTTTCGGACCTGGAAGGCGCCTGGGTGGCGAGCGATGTAGTCGACACCACCACCGGCGAAGTGCTGCTCGAAGCCAACTCCGAGCTCACGCCGGACAAGATTTCCAAGATTCTCGAGTCGGGAGTGGTTGAAATCAACCTGTTCTTCCCCGAGCGCGACGACGTAGGCACGGTCATCTGCCAGACCCTGAAGCGCGATGCGGTGAAGACGCCGCAAGAGGCGCTGATCGAGATCTACCGCAAGCTGCGGCCGGGTGATCCGCCGACCCTGGACACGGCCACGGCGCTGTTCCACGGCATGTTCTTCGATCCCCGCAAGTACGATTTCTCGCGGGTAGGCCGGCTGAAGTTCAACATCAAGCTGTTCGAGAACCAGGACGCGTCGAAGCTGGACAACCGCACGCTCGAGCCCGAGGATTTCTACGGCACCATCCGATACCTGCTCAAGCTGCGCAAGAACATCGGCACCGTCGATGACATCGATCACCTGGGCAACCGCCGGGTGCGCGCGGTGGGAGAGCTGCTGGAAAACCAGTTCCGCATCGGACTGGTGCGCATGGAACGGGCGATCAAAGAAAAGATGTCGGTGTACCAGGAAATGTCGACCGCCATGCCGCACGACCTGGTCAACGCCAAGCCGGTGATGGCCGCGATCCGGGAATTTTTCGGATCGTCGCAGCTGTCGCAGTTCATGGACCAGACTAATCCGCTGTCGGAGATCACGCACAAACGGCGTCTCTCCGCTCTGGGGCCGGGAGGTCTGTCGCGGGAACGCGCGGGTTTCGAAGTCCGCGACGTACACCCCACGCACTACGGACGGATCTGTCCGATCGAGACCCCGGAAGGTCCGAACATCGGCCTGATTTCGTCGCTGAGCTGCTATGCCCGGATCAACGACTATGGGTTCATCGAGTCACCTTACCGGCGAGTCAAGAGCGGACGCGTGCTCGACTACGTCAGCATCGTGAACGCCGGCGACAGCGACCATAAGGTCGGCGACCACCTGGAAAAGCATGAAGCCGAAAAGCTGAACGCTGAATTGAAAGACCGGAAGAAGCGGGCGGCCGAGCTGGAGCCGTTCTCGTTCTATCTGTCGGCGTGGGAAGAAGACCGCCACACCATCGCGCAGGCCAACGTGGAACTGGACGACAAGGGGCGCATCGTGGGCGACCTAGTCAATGCCCGCAAGGCCGGCAACTTCGTGCTGGTCAGCCGCGACGAAGTCGACTACATCGACGTCAGTCCGAAGCAGCTGGTTTCGGTGGCGGCATCACTGGTGCCCTTTCTCGAGCACGACGACGCCAACCGCGCGTTGATGGGCGCCAACATGCAGCGCCAGTCCGTGCCTCTGCTGCGCGCCGAAGCGCCGATTGTCGGCACCGGAATGGAAGGAGTCACGGCCCGCGATTCCGGAGCGGTGATTCTGGCCAAGCGCAATGGCATCATCGATTCGGTCGACTCCGAGCGCATCATCGTGCGGGTCGAGGGCGAGCATCATCCGGGGCAGCTTTCGCGCGAGGTGGGCAGCGACATTTATCAGCTCACCAAGTTCAAGCGGTCGAACCAGAACACCTGCATCAACCAGAAGCCGATTGTGCTCAAGAACCAGCGGGTCACCAAAGGGCAGGTGATCGCAGACGGTCCCTGCACCGATCACGGCGAGCTGGCGCTGGGCCGAAACGTGCTCGTCGCCTTCATGCCCTGGCGCGGTTACAACTTCGAAGACGCGATTCTGGTCTCGGAAAAGCTGGTCAAAGAGGATTACTACACCTCGGTGCACATCGAGGAATACGAGATCGAAGCCCGCGATACCAAGCTGGGCCCGGAAGAGGTCACGCGCGATATTCCCAACGTCTCGGAATCGATGTTGCGCAATCTGGATGAAGCCGGCGTCATTCGCATCGGGGCGTCCATCAAGCAGGGCGACATTCTGGTTGGCAAAGTCACGCCCAAGGGCGAGACCCAGCTCACGCCGGAAGAGAAGCTGCTGCGCGCCATCTTCGGCGAAAAGGCCGGCGACGTGCGCGATGCTTCGCTTTACTGCCCGCCGGGCATTGAAGGCGTGATCGTGGACGTGAAGATCTTCTCCCGCAAGGGCCAGGAAAAGGACGAGCGCGCCAAGTTCATCGAAGGCACGCAGATTGCGAAACTGGAAAAGAACCTTTCGGACGAAATACGGATTCTTACCGACGAGCGCCTGAAGCGCCTGGAAAACATTCTGGGCGGCAAGGAAGTGCAGGCCGATCTGCACGACGAGCGCACCAACAAGCGCTTGCTGACCAAGGACACAATTCTTGATCGCGACACCATCGAGCGCATTTCTACCCGCAACTTGAAACGCATTAAATACGCCGACAAGGACCCGCGGGTGAATGAGCAGATCGACGAGATCGAGGAGATGACCTCGCGTCAGATCGACGTACTGAAGAAGATCGTCAACGAGAAGAAAGACAAGCTGACCAAGGGCGACGAGCTGCCACCGGGCGTGATCAAGCTGGTGAAGGTGTACATCGCCATGAAGCGCAAGCTGAGCGTGGGCGACAAGATGGCCGGCCGGCACGGCAACAAGGGCGTGATCGCGCGCATTCTTCCCGAAGAAGACATGCCGTATCTGCCCGACGGAACGCCGGTGGAAATTGTGTTGAATCCGCTGGGCGTGCCTTCGCGTATGAACGTCGGACAAATCCTCGAAACTCACCTGGGCTGGGCCTCCAAGGAACTGGGCCGCAGCCTGGCGCGGCTGTTCCGTCCGGAGGCGCGCGCGGAAGCCTTGCGGCGCTGGTTCCGCGAGGTGTTCACCGATACCGCCATCTGGCGGTCCATCAGTTCCCTGGAAGACGAAAAGCTGCTGGAACTGGCGGAAAGCTTCCGCGACGGCATCCCCATGGCCACGCCTGTATTCGACGGCGCGCGCGACCCAGAGATTCGGCACCTGCTGGGAGTCGCCGGGCTGCCGGAATCGGGCAAGATCCAGCTCTACGACGGCATGACCGGAGACGAGTTCGGTCAGCAGGTCACCGTTGGCTACATCTATATGCTCAAGCTGTCTCAC
>JBOGLD010000079.1:0-14418 GCA_050745885.1 Terriglobales bacterium | reverse complement strand
TAGGGGGAGTTGTTAACCTGCTTTAGAGCTTGGACGAAATCGTCGTAGGGTTCTACGGTGACCACCGGAGCGAATATTTCCTGGCAGTTCACTTTCATTTCCGGACGCGTGCCGGTCAGGACGGTGGGCTCGAGCACTGGTCCCTGGCGCTGTCCGCCGCAAAGCAAGCGGGCACCCCCGCGGATGGCTTCCTGAATCCAGTCGCTGGCGCGGACCGCATCGCTTTCGCGGATCAACGGGCCCAGGTCGGTGGAATCATCCAGCGGATCCCCTGTTTTCAATTTTTTTACGCCTGCCAGCAGGTGGTCCGTGAACTTGGCCAGGGCGGAACGCTCCACCAGGATGCGCTGCACCGAAATGCAGGTCTGACCCGCGTAGGAGAAGCCGCCCACCACACAGCGATCGGCGGCGTAGGCCAGGTCGGCATCGCTGTGCACGATGACTCCGGCGTTGCCTCCCAGTTCCAGTACGACTTTCTTCTTCCCGCAATTTTTCTTGATCTGCCAACCCACGGCCGCGCTGCCGGTGAAGCTGATCAACTTGATGCGCTCATCGGTCACCAGCAGTCCGGCATCTTCATTCGAGAGCGGGAGCACGTTCAGCCCCCCATCCGGCCAGCCTGCCTGCTGTACCGCTTCCGCCAGCAGCATGGCGGTCAGAGGAGTTTGGGGCGCGGGTTTCAGCACCAAAGGGCATCCGGCGGCGATGGCCGGCGCAACCTTGTGCGCCACCAGGTTCAGAGGGAAATTAAATGGCGTGATTCCAGCAATCGGCCCCAGCGGGAAGCGGCGCACAATGCCCCAACGTCCGGCGGTAAACTCCTGCCAGTCGAGAGGCAGATACTCCCCGTAAATCCGGGTGCTTTCCTCGGCGGCCACATTGAAAGTAAAGATGGCGCGCTCGACTTCGGAGCGGGCGGCCTTGATCGGCTTCCCGGCCTCTTGCGCCATAGTCCGGGCAAATTCCTGTTTGCGCTCGGAGATGTTTTCCGAGACTCGCCGCAGCACCCGCTGGCGTTCGAAAGCCGGAAGCCGTCGAGTCGTACCGAAGGCCTTGACCGCGGCTGCAATGGCGGCTTCCGCGTGCTCCCGCCTGCCCTGAAAGACAGAAGCGATTACGCTGCCGTCGTACGGGGCCCTGATCTCGACCGGATCGCCTTCCTCGATCCATTTGCCGTCGACGAAAAAGCCTTGCGTGCCGGCAGGAGTCGCAGTCATCTGGGCCATGGCGTTATCTTAGACCTCCACCGGAAATGGAAGGGTAATTATAGGCCTTCCGCAAAGCAGGATTGCGATGGATTGGACGATAATACTTCTTCACCAGGACACAATAAATTGAGAGATTCCATTTTGGGAATCGGTGAGTTGCTGCGTAACGCCTCAGTCTCTCCGGTCGAACTGACGACCGAATGCCTGGCACGCATTGAAAAGCTCAATCCCAAGCTGAATGCGTTCATTACGGTGACCGCGGAATCGGCGCTGGCGCAGGCACGCCAGGCCGAAGCCGAGATTCGGCGCGGCGCCTGGCGCGGACCGCTGCACGGCATTCCGCTCGGGCTCAAAGATTTGATCGACACCGCCGGCGTGCGAACCACCGCCGCCAGTCGGCTGTTCAAAGACCGCGTTCCCGCGAAAGATGCCGAAATCGTTCGCCGCTTAAAAGCTGCCGGCGCCGTGCTGCTGGGGAAGCAGAATCTACACGAGTTCGCCTACGGCGGCAGTTCGATGATCAGCGCTTTCGGCGAAGTACGAAACGCGTGGAACCCGGAGCACATCGCCGGCGGTTCTTCGGGAGGCTCAGCGACCTCCGTCGCCGCCGGATTGGGCTATGGCGCGATCGGGACCGACACCGCGGGGTCGGTGCGGGAGCCCGCCGCGCTTTGCGGCGTGGTCGGCCTGAAACCAACTTATGGGCGGGTCAGCGCCCGGGGCGTGTTTCCGCTTTCAGTTTCCCTCGATCACGTTGGGCCGCTCGGACGTACCGTCGCAGACGTGGCCGTGATCCTGGCGGCCATCGCCGGCCACGACGCCGCGGACAAGGCCGGCGCTGAGGTTCCGGTCGAAGATTATGTGGGAGCACTGGGCAGGACTATCCAGCCGTTGCGAGTCGGCGTGCCCAGGAAATTTTTCTTTGAGGATTTGGACGCGGAGGTGGCCTCCGCGATCCAGCACGCAATTTCAGGCCTGGCTGCGATGGGAGCAGAAATTCGCGACATAGACTTGCCCATCCCGACCGACCGGACCCTGCAAAGCGCCGAGTCGTATGCCGTTCACGCGGAGTTCGTCGCGCATCGTCCTGAGCTTTATCAGCCGGAAACCCTGCGCCGAATTCGCAGCGGCGAGAAGATCAGCCAGGAGGCCGTGCTCGAAAGCCGCCGTGACCTGGAACGGGCCCGGCACGAAGTTGCAGCTCGGTTCGCTGAAATAGATCTACTGGTCACTCCGACTACGCCAATTCCGGCGCCTGCGATTGCGGAGCTTAAACAGAACCCCGATCTTCTGCGTCCGCGCGAACTGCTGCTGCTGCGTAATACTCGCCCCATCAACGTTTGGGGACTGCCCGCAATTTCCGTCCCCTGCGGGTTCACCGAAGGCGGGTTGCCCATCGGCCTGCAGATCATCGGACCGCACTGGGGAGAAGCTCTGGTCCTGCGGGTAGCCAACGCCTATGAACAGGCCACAGCGTGGCACAAGCGGGATCCTGTCTCATCCTGAGCGCAGCATTGCGTTTCGCTTGCGAAACCCGACGCGGAGTCGAAGGATCTCTATAGGCCCTCAAACGTTCGCTCTATCATTAAAAGCTTTACAAAAAAAGCTTTACAAACCAGTTGTTTTACAAATCAGTTTCTAGTTTCTAGTTCTCGGTTCCCAGTTCCGGATACCCTGATTAATTTCCTGCCAGTGCTTTATCCATGAAGCCGGCTTCGTCGGCCTTCAGTTTCTTGAGACCGTCGGCGGGCAGATACACCATGTGTCCCGCGTCGTAAGTGGCGAAGGAAATATTCTTTCTGTACTGCGGCCCCAGGTTCAGGTGATCGATGGTGTAGTTGGCGGCGTAAAACGGAGTCGCCAAGTCGTAAAAACCTTCCATGACCAGGACCTTCAGGTAGGGATTTTTCACAATCGCCTGGCGCAGCGCGGTGGCCGTGTCCGGAAAGCCGGTGATGCCGGAACCCCAGTTCCAGGAATTTTCAAAAAAGTTTTGATCGGCGGGAAACACCTGGTACGGCATGTCAGTCTTGTAGCCCAGTTCAGTCCGGACGTAATTGTTGAAGACCGAGGTAAAGGGAGGCAGCACGGCCGATTCAGTGGGATCGTAAAACGGCGTGTCCAGCAGTCCGTTCGGGTCAGGGCCGGTGAAACGGCCGTCCAGCCGGCCCACGCGCAGTTTCTGATCGAGCAGCAGATAGTGGGTAAACTTCGGCACGTCGATACGCAGGTTGGCCTGATCGAGAACATCTTTACTCAATCCGGTGTAGCGCGCCATCTGGTCGATAACCTTTTGCCGCTCTTCCGGAGTAATCGCATCGCCTTTGGCCAGAGCCTGGGCGTATTCGGTCGAGGCCCATTGCTCCGACTCCTGCCGCGCCTTGGCCATGTCCTGCATCAGGTCGGGGGGCAGTTTTTTGTGATAACCCGCGATCATGGTGAAGCTGGGAATCAGCAGGATGTAGGGCTGGTCGTTACTCTTGGTGTCCTCAAGCGTCTGGAAGCTGAGCGCGGTTGAAAGCAGGGTGATGCCATTGAAAGAAATGCCCTGGTCCACGAGATTGCCGGCGATGCCCGCGGCGCGCGTGGTTCCATAACTCTCGCCGAACAGGAACAGCGGCGAACTCCAGCGTTCGTAGCGCGTGAGATACAGCCGGATGAATTCGCTGAACGCGTCGATATCGCCTTTGACGCCCAGGAATTTTTTGGACAACTCGGCGTTGGCGGCGCGGCTGAAGCCGGTTGAGATGGCATCCACCAGAACCAGATCGCTCTTATCGAGCAGGGTGTGCGGGTTGTCCACAATGCGGTAAGGCGCAGGTGGCAGCATGCCATCGGGCAACAGTCCAGCCCGCCGCGGCCCCAGCGCGCCCATGTGCAGCCAGATGGTCGCCGAACCCGGCCCGCCGTTGAAGGCAAAGGTCAGCGGGCGTTTTTCCGCGTCCTGACCGTCGAGGGTGTAAGCCACGAAGAACATCTCGGCTTCAATCTTGCCGTCGCCGCGCTTGATGGGGAGCCGTCCAGTGGTGGCGGTGTACCTCAACGCCTTGCCGTCCAGTGTGATCTGGTGATGCGTGACCACCGGCGGGACTTCGGAGACATCAAACTCTTCTTTGTCCTTGTCGGTCCCCGGCTTGGCCCCGGCCGGCTTCTGCTCCTCCGCGGGATTGGCCTCCGGGGCTTTCTCGGCTGGCTTCTTTTCTTGTGCCTTGGTCGTCGGTTCGGCGTTCCTGCTTTTTCTCTCTTTTTCTCTGGGCTGGTCGTTCGTCGAATTGGCCTGCTGCGCCATCGCTCCCACCAGAAGTGTGCACAACAAGGCAAATGTCAAAGAAATGGAACGCATCAATGGGGCTCCTCAACGACGTCGAATTTATTCTGGACTATCGAATTGCCGCAGCGCGGAATTATACCGGAGTTGTGGCGGAGCTACAGGGAGGAGAAACATAGACAGCACGCTCACCATTTGTTACACACGGCGGGGACATTGCTAAGATGTTCCAGTGCCGCTGAAAACTCCCATGGCAGTGCAAGGCAAGATTCTGCGGGCCGACTCCCTCGCGCCGGTGCCCTGGCTCATCCATGGTTTCAGCACCCGGCCGGGCGGATTTTCCAGGGTGTACCGGGGAAAGAGCTTGAATCTCGGCTTCACCCGGGAGGATTCGCGGCGGGCGGTGGAACAGAATCGGGCGGCATTTCTCCGGCAATTGGGAGGGGCGCGGAAGGGTGAGTGTCCGCTGGTCACGCTGCGCCAGATTCATTCCGACCTTGTTCATTGCGTTTCGAAGGTCCCCGAACCGGGCCTCGCCGGCGACGGCCTGATCACCCGAACCCCAGGTTTGCTGCTTGCAATTCTGAATGCCGATTGCCTGCCCGTCATCCTGGTGGACGTAAAACACCGGACCGTCGGGGTGTTTCATGCGGGTTGGCGCGGAACCGTGAAACGGATTCTGGAGAAAGGGGTCGGCGAAATGCATCGCTGGTTCGGCACTCGTCCTCTCGATCTCAGGGCAGCCATCGGCCCGGGAGTTCACGGATGCTGCTACGCGGTTGGTCCGGAAGTGCGGGTCCAGTTCGAATCGCAGTTCGACTACGCAAGCAAACTGTTCCGCGAGGTCGAGGAGTCGGATCCAGTCCGCGAAAAGTATCCTCTGCTTTTTCTGACGGCTCGGGCCCCCGGTCACAGCCAGTTGCCCAGGCGGATCTTTCTGGATCTGGTGGAAGCCAACCGCCGCCAACTCTTGGCTGCGGGAGTGGCAGCCAAAAACATCAGCGCATCGCCGCTGTGCACTTCGTGCCGTACCGACCTGCTGTTCTCCTACCGCGCGGAAAAGGGAGTCACAGGACGCATGATGGCGGTGGCGGGAATTCGCCCGTGAACAACGAACTCCGGAAAAGAGGTTCCCCTTTGCGAACTTTGCGGAATTGTTTTGCGATCTTTGCCCTAAAAGAGCCCAACCGCAAAGGATTCGCAAAGTGCGCAAAGATGGGGCTGACGTGCCTGTTGTGCCTGGCTGTGCTACCCATTTGTATGGCCGAGGGCCCCGTACCGGAAGCCCAGATTGATCACATCTTTAACCAGATCAAGTCGAATGACCGTCCCGGCGGCGCCGTGCTGGTCATCAAGGACGGAAGCATCGTGTTCGAGCGTGGGTACGGCGTCGCCGACCTGCGCTTGTTGCGCAAAATTGACGGGCACACGAATTTTCGCCTAGCGTCGTGCACCAAGCAGTTCACCGCCATGGCCGTCATGCTGCTGGTCCACGATGGCAAGTTGCATTATGAGGAGCAGCTCACTGACGTCTTCCCCGACTTCCCCGAATACGGGAAATCCATCACAATCCGTAATCTTTTGAACCACACGTCGGGCTTACTGGACTACGAAGACCTCATGGCGCAGCCCGCCGCCGGCACACCGGCGGGGAAAATCCCCCAGATCAAAGATGCCGGCGTGCTGCAGTTACTGAAACTGCAGAAGACCACGAAGTTTCCTCCAGGCACGAAGTGGGATTACAGCAACTCCGGCTACGCGGTGCTGGCCATGGTGGTGGAGAAGGTCTCCGGCCAGCCGTTTGGTGATTTTCTTCATGACCGGATTTTCGCCCCGTTGGAGATGACCGAGACCGTGGCCTACGAAAAGGGCAAGAACAAAGTCGCCAATCGCTCTTACGGCCATACCCATGAAGCAGGAGCCTGGCACGAACTGGATCAAAGCTCGACTTCGGCAGTGCTGGGCGATGGCGGAGTCTATTCTTCGCTTGAGGATCTGGCCAAGTGGGACCGGGCGCTGGCGCATCACACCCTGTTGAGCGAGGCTGAGATGAAGTCGGCAATCACGCCGGTCATAGTGCGGGATGGCGGCGTGCAGGAGCCGGACGGCACGCCGGCCGCGTACGGCTTTGGCTGGTTCCTCAATCCCTACAGGAATCACCGCCGCATGTGGCACTACGGCGAAACCGTGGGCTTCCGCACCACCATCCAGCGCCTGGTCGAGGACAAACTCACCATCATTGTGCTGTGCAACCGCGACGATCTCGTCCCTGCTAATCTGGCCCTGAGAGTTGCCGATCTTTTCCTTACGGCGCAACACTGAAGCGGAAGATTGCAGTAAGATTCGAACCAACTCGGCTGACGCCCTTGTCGCGTCGGCATCTTGCCGGCTGTCCCGAGGGCGTCCCGTTCTCGACTCGGCGAGCAAAACGCACGTTGGAGGGCCGCAAGAACGAAAGAAGCTAAGGATAGATAAAGGAGATGCCCATGTCTGAAGTGGTCGAAAAGCCAGCGCTTGAAAGCGCCAACCCGGCGCCCAGTTCCAGCACCGCGCCTTCGGTCGAGGTCTATGCCGTGTATGGCGTCGAGCCCGAGATCCAGGCCTACGCCATGGCCAAATACTCGCGCTCCGCTCTCTCCATGAAAGAGTCGCTGCGGGAAATCAGCCGGCAGAAGGCGGAGAAATTTCTCAACACTTTCTACTTCCAGTACGGACACCGCTCCATTGCCGACCTGGCGCACATTGCGCTGGCCGTCGAACGCCTGTCCATTCTGGCGGCCATCGCGGTTGCCGACGAGCAGCGCTGGGACGGTCAGGAACGTTCCACCCGCTACCAGGACTTCAAGAAGAGCGGCTACTGCCTGCCCGACTTCGGCGACGACCATGAGGCCAGGGACCTGTATCGAGGGACGGTTGATTCGTTGTTTGGGGAATACGAAACGCTGTCTGATCGCATGTTTCTGTATCTCGCCAGCATCACGCCCAAGCCCGACGAGATGAAGCAGGACGCCTACGAGCGCACCTTGCGGGCCCGCGCCTTCGATATCTCCCGCTACCTGTTGCCGCTTGCGGCCAACACTTCACTGGGAGAGATCGTCAACGCGCGCACGCTGGAGAGCCAGGTGTCGCATCTGCTTTCGCATACTCACAAGGAAATCCGGCAACTGGGAGAGTTGCTGAAGCGAGCGGCAACATCTCCTGCGTACAACGTCAATCAGGATTCGTTGCGGGAATTAGTGGAGCAGATTCGCTCAGCTTCGCCGGAGTTGGGCGCGCGGGCTGAAGAGGAGCTGTTGCGCGAAGTCCGTGTGGCCCCGACGCTGGTGAAGTATGCCGATCCCAGCCAGTACGAGATCGAGACCCGACGGGCGCTGCGGCAAGTGGCGTCCGAGTTGATGGGCGCCTTGCCCATTGCTCCGGCCCCGGCCGTCGATCTTCTGGAGGAAGAGCCGCTGGAGGTTGAGCTGGCATCGACGTTGATCTATGAGCACAGCCACTATTCTTACCGGCAAGTTCGCCAGGCGGTGCAATCCGCCGGAGAACCCATTCGCCGCGAGATCATCGATCTGGGATTGCGCCATCGCGGCCGCCATGACGAGATTCTGCGGGCCTTCCGAGCCGGGCAGCAGTTCCGCTTTGATATCCTGATGGACATCGGCGGGTTTCGCGACTTGCACCGCCACCGCCGCTGCATTCAGATCGGCCAGGAATTCACCACGAAACATGGATACGACGCGCCCGAAGAGCTGGAAGCCGCCGGCGCCCGGCAAGATTACGATGCTGCCATGCAGCGAACCGCAGGCGCGGTGGAGCAGTTGGCCGCCCGGGAGGGAGCGGAGGCGCAGGAAAATTCGCAGTACGCGATCCCGCTGGGCTTCCGCAAGCGGACTCTGTTCAAGATGGATTTTGCCGAAGTGGTCTATATCTCCGAGCTGAGGACAGGCCCGGCAGGCCACTTCTCATATCGCAATGTGGCCTATGCGATGTATGAAGCCGTGGCCCGGAAGTATCCGGCGCTGGCGAAGTATTTGAGGGTGCATGACGTGAAGCAACCTGTGGACCTGCTGAAGCGGTAGGTGCTTTTCCCCGCGGCCCGCCTGCCGGAAGGGCCATTCTGGTCCCTGGAAGGCGGACAAGAGAGCCGGATCGTTCCCTTCCGAGGGGTAACCAGCACTTTCCCCAACCCATGTCAAAAATAGTTAGTACATTCTGCACTAAAGTAAGCTAGCCAATCCCGCAATAGGATCGGAAGATAGATGTTGCCGGTAGTCTGCCCGGAACCACCAAAGGATGTAACTGGACAGTTCTTATGCCTGGTCCCTGTTCCCACGAATTTTTCTGGCCGCTAAAAAGCGGCGACGGCCACTACTATCAGGTGTGTCGTCTTTGTGGGGCCCAGTGCGAATACGACTGGAAGAAGATGGAGCGCCTGGATGGCGAGCCGGCGACAGCGGGTACATCCGGGACCTCCAGCCCTAAGGCCGGCGTCCACCCCCAAGCCGCACCACGCCTGCATCTGCTCGTCGAACTGGAACCGGCGTATCGCGTCTTCCTGCGAAACTTGGCTGACTTGCTTCGCCCCGCACCCGCTGGCGCAACCGGGCTTCGGCCCATGCCTTTCTGGCGCGAAGTCTTTTTCTACTCTGATCTGCCCTGGCAGCGGTTTGCGGAATCCATGGTGTGCCACATGATTGCGCTGGCCGTGCTATTGACCCTGTCGCAGTGGAACACACAGGATCTGCCCCGGCGGCGAAGCATGTTCGAAAATTCTCATATTACGTACTACAAGCCCTCGGGCTCGTTTCCGGCCCTGCGCAGCAGTCCGGCCCGGCGTCGGCCCAGCTCGAGGAAACAGGCTTCGGCGAGCCGAGGCTCGATCCGGGTGGCGCCCGAGCGCGCCCAGGCGAGCCTGAAACCGCCCGCAATAAAGCTGAATGGGCCGGCGCGGCCCAATCTCGGGGGCACCAGCATCGCCGGCACAAGCCCAGTCCCGCCGATGATGCCACTGGCTTCCACCGGCCTCTCGCGCTTGCCCGTGCCTGCGAGTTCGACTTCGATCGTGGCGCCGCCGCCCCAGGTTAGCCAGGGGACATCCCGCCGGCTCGGGCTGCCTCAAGGTTCGGTGGTTGCTCCTGCGCCCGAGCCCGGAGCCGTCGCCTCGGGACGCGTCATGACCGTGCCCGGTGCGGCCGCTGTTGGCCCGCCGCCTGTCGTGCAGGCCTCGATAAGCCGGCTGGGAGACATGAACATCGGACCGTCGGCGGTGGTTGCTCCCGCGCCGCGATTGCCGGTGGGTGAGCAGCGCGCAATTTCGGGCGGGGCAGAGGCGACTCTGGGCAGTCCTATCGCCCTGGCGGTGCCACCCGCGCCGTCGGCTCCACGCGGCGGGACTCTGGGCAATGGACGCGCCGGCGCGTTGTCCGGTGGCAGCGTGCAAGTCGTGCCGCCCCCGCCCTCAGTTCAGGCAGCACAGAACGTGGGCGACCCTGCTGGAACTGGACATTTGGGTTCATGGTCTAGCGCCGGCCTGCAAGCTGTGCCGCCCGCGCCATCGCTCCAGGGGGCCGGCAATTCAGGCGGAGGCCGATCCACGAATTTGCTGCCCAGTAACGGTTTGCAGGGGGTTGCGCCCGCTCCGACGGTGGGGGCGGGAGGCAATTCCGGCCGCGCCGGACGCCAGGTGGCGATGAATACCTCTCCCGCACTCGGCCCGGCGGCGCCGCCGGTCATCGACAACGCGCCGCAACGGACCGCTGAAAAGGCGTCCGAACCAGCGACGGAAGAAATGCCTTTGCGTCTGATCGGGATGGCAATGGCCTTGCCGACCTCGTCCTATTTCTCAAACTACGAGGTGTACATTGCCGAAAGACGGCTGCGCAAAAATCTCACAGAGCTGGTCAAGCTGGTGTACGTCTATCTTCCCTATCAACGCCGGCTGTCTGAGTATGGTGTGGACAATTCGAGGGTGTACAGGCTTCGCGTCAGCCGGGACCGGACTTGCGATGAATCGCTGATGCAAATGACATGGCCAGAAACCGATCCCCACCCGGACGCGCGTAATGCAGCCGATGCTCCGGGGCTGAGCGCGGCCGACAAAAAGAGCGCGCTCCCCTGCTACCGCACTACCGCAGACGATTACCGTCGAGCGATGTCCAAGCGCTAGGTTCGAACGTTGGGATCGCACAGCGGGCGGGTCACTCGTTAGTGTAACTGCGATTCTTCCTGTAACTATTCCCAGTCCCGGGTTGGCCAATCAGGTGTACATCACTTTGCGGTCGCCCTTCACGATCCGTCCCACGGTGAAGGCTTTTTCTCCCGCCCGCTCCAGTACGGTTTGGGCTTTCTTGAACTTCTTCGACGGGACCACCAGCAGCATGCCCAAACCCATGTTGAAGGTGCGCAGCATCTCTTCCTGGGGGACGTTTCCCAACTGTTGCAAGTGCTCGAAAATTGGCGGCACCTGCCATGATCCCACCTCGATGACGGCGGCCACGCCACGGGGCAACACGCGCGGCAGATTTTCCGTGATACCCCCACCCGTGATATGGGCCATGGCGGAGACGCACTCGCCATCCACCAAGCGTTTGATGGCCGGCCAATAGCTTTTGTGGGTGCGCAAGAGTTCGTTCCCGACCTTGCCCTTGAGTTCATTCACGTAGGAATCCAGGGTGTATTTGCCGACCTCGAAAAGCAGCTTTCGGGCCAGCGCATAGCCATTGGTATGGAGGCCGTTCGAGGCCAGACCCAGGATCACGTCGCCGACTTCTACCGTCTTGCCGCTGATGATGCGCTCGCGCTCCACCGCGCCCACGATGAATCCCGCCAGGTCATATTCGCCGTCCGGATAGAAGCCCGGCATCTCGGCAGTTTCTCCGCCAATCAGCGCGCACCCGTTGTGTTTGCAGGCGTCGGCCAGGCCTTCGATGACTTTCTCCGTCACTTCCGGCTCGATCTTGCCGGTGGCCAGATAGTCCATGAAGAAGAGCGGCGTCGCGCCCTGCACGGCAATGTCGTTGACGCAGTGATTGACCAGGTCAGCACCGATGGTGTGATGGACATCCATCTCGAAAGCGATTTTCAACTTCGTGCCTACGCCGTCGACGCTCGACACCAGAATCGGATCCACCCATTTTGCCTTGTCGACCGCGAACAGGCTGCCAAAACCGCCAATTTCGCTCAGCACGCTGCGAGTGAAGGTCTTGTGGGCGAGATACTTGATCCGCTTCCTGGTGCGATTGGCGCGGTCAATGTCCACCCCGGCGTCGGCGTAGGTGACGGCGGTCTTCGAGGGATCATGGGCCACGGGAGTCAATACATCTCGGCTAAGTGGGGATTTGCCAGGGTTCGCTAACCGGGCAAGCGGGGATTGTAGCACGGTCGCAGGCGAGGAAATCGGTGTGGCTGGCAAAAGCAGGATTCAGGAACGAAGGTCGAGGGAGCAGATTCCGTGGAACCAAATCTCGGCAAACCCACTCAGCAAACAGATCTTAGTCACCAGTGGGAGGGTGAAGCCGGCTGCTGCCGAGCCACTCAACTACGCCGGCAGCGGCCCCAACCTGACTATTGCGCGATGTAAGCCGAAATGTAGTAGATCAGGACGCCGAACAGGGCCAGGCCCGAAACCGCGTACGCGGTCAGAACCCAGACGTGTCGTCCTTCGTGGCGCGTGACGGCAGTTTGTGAGCTGGTGGTGGCTGAATTCCCAAGGACACGATTCTCCATGAATCCTCCACGAACAAGGTAGAACCAGACGCGACATGGCGCCTTTGGCCGCCGAAGCAGCCCTAACGGGGCGCATGTTACTACGCTACGCTGCGCCCGGCACAGAAAAATTTGGGGGCGCCGGCGCCGGGCTATGGGGAGGCTAAAGACGGAAATGGGGGCTTGCCGCCGTGGGCGAAGGCGACGCCGACATCGTGGAGATGGACGGACTTCTGCAATAGATTCCGGATGCATGAAGCCCCCGAATCAGGGGAAAGAGGAAATCAGAAAAGTTCCGAACAGCGAACCTGAAAAACTACGGCGCTCTGAACTCGGTTAAGTTCGGAGCGCCTCTGAGCCAGCGTCTCCCCCCGGAGTTGCCGTTCTCGTCCCACTCAGATGCTTGCCGCGATGGGCCGGTTGTTCCGGTCAGAGGGACACTACAGAGATGGTCAGGCAGGCCAAGCCGAGTACCGCTAAAGTGTTGTGGCTCGAATGCTAAAAATGAGCTTAGCCAAATGCCTGGTTATGCGCGGAACGTAGAACTCGGGACGATGGGGTTGATTTCCAGGCAGATCGTCGTTGACTTGCCGGTCTTTGGCCCGCTGGTCTTTGGCCCGCTGGTCTTTCCCGGGAGAATACCGCTGGTTGATTCGGTCGACAACTTCCTGCAAAGTCAGGTGCGGCATCTAACCCTCCCGATACTTACAGACTTTGCACCAGGTCTTATTCGACCGCAATACAGTGAATTCCCTAGCGTTTTTTTTTGCCCCCAAGATTCAGAAAGCCTTGTAAACCCCGGAGAGGGGCAATTGCATCCAATGCACCAGTAGTCTCGCCCCGGTCCTGTGGGAAAATGCGACGAATCAGCCTGAAGAATTGTCCGTATTGCGGGTGTTCCAAGATATATCTCTCCGCTTCCACGACGCTGTGGCAACAGATGTCGGTCCTGTTCCTGCTCCGACTTGTCAGGTGTCACACCTGCATGCGCCGCCACTACCGGCCCATCTTCGTGCCCGCGGCCAGGAATCCGGCAAGAGCTGCGGAGCGCCGGAAGGCGGCTGCGGTGTTGACTATCAAGGAGAGGGCGAAGCGTCCCGCCTAGAATCGGAAGTGGTCATTTGACCCCAGTGACGCGGAGCGATGGATTCTGTCACAACCGGTCAAGATCCCCGGGGGCCCACAGAACTTGTCGCTTGGTGGACCGGCTGCGGTGTCCTCTTCTGGTTCTGTTTCGGGACTTTTCCACCAGGGCCAGCGTAAATTCGCCTTTTCTTCGCTCCGAAGCCAGTGTATAATCCGCCCTTCGACACCTTGCTACATTTTTCATAACTGAAAAGGAGCCGCACTCTTATGGCTATGGCTGACGAACGAACAAAAGCAATTGATCTGGCGTTCGCGCAAATCGAAAAGCAGTTTGGCAAAGGCTCAATCATGCGGCTGGGATCGAAGGAGGCCATCGTTCCCATTGCCGTGATTCCCACAGGCGCGATTTCCTTCGATGCCGCTCTTGGCGTGGGTGGATTCCCGCGCGGACGCGTGGTCGAAATCTTCGGGCCGGAATCTTCCGGCAAGACTACCATCGCGTTGCAGGTCGTGGCTCAAGCCCAGAAGACCGGGGGCATGGCGGCGTTTGTGGATGCCGAGCACGCGCTCGATCCGGGATACGCCAAGAAGCTCGGCGTGGACGTCGATAACCTGCTGGTCTCCCAGCCCGATTACGGAGAGCAGGCGCTCGAGATCACGGAGGCGCTGGTGCGCTCCGGCGCCATCGACGTGCTGGTGGTGGATTCGGTGGCCGCGCTGGTCCCCAAGGCCGAGCTCGACGGCGAAATGGGCGACAGCCACATGGGCTTGCAAGCGCGGCTCATGTCGCAGGCGCTGCGCAAGTTGACGGGAACAGTTTCCAAGTCGCGCACCTGCCTGATCTTCATCAATCAGATCCGCGAAAAAATCGGAGTCATGTTCGGCAACCCGGAAACCACCACCGGGGGGCGCGCTCTGAAATTTTATTCCTCGGTGCGGGTGGACATCCGCCGCATTGCCGCTATTAAAGAGGGTGACGTGGTCACCGGCTCGCGCACTAAAGTCAAAGTGGTGAAGAACAAAGTGGCCGCGCCCTTCCGCGAAGCGGAGTTTGACATCATGTACGGCGAAGGCATTTCGCGGGAAGGCGATCTGCTCGATCTGGCGGTGAACAACAATCTGCTGGAGAAATCCGGCGCCTGGTACAGCTACAAA
>JBOGLD010000078.1:0-22525 GCA_050745885.1 Terriglobales bacterium | reverse complement strand
TACCAGGCCAGGTAGCGCTCCAGCCGGTCCTTGAGATGAGAGGGCGCCTTGAATTCATGGTACTCGCCGGGATAGACGACCAGTTCAGTTTCGCGGCCCAGACTCTTCAGCGCCTGATACATCTGCTCGCCGCCGAGAACGGGTACATTCCAGTCGATGTTCCCGCCCATGAACAGAGTCGGCGTCGTGACGTTCTCAATCTTGTAGAAAGGCGAGACCCGGTCCCAGACCGCTCTGTCTTTCCATGGATATCCCAGCTCATATTCGTAGTCTCGGATGTACTGGTCGTGCCCGTACATAGAGGCAAACAATCCCGCCCCGGCGCCGGAAATGGCGGCCTTGAAGCGCGTGGTCTGGGCAATGATGAAATCCGTCGAAATGCCGCCGTAAGACCAGCCCCCGACACCCAGTTTGTCGGGATCAACCAGGCCTTGAGCGATGGCATAGTCGACCATGGCCATATCGTCCTGAAAATCCTTGTTGCCCCAATCGGCGTCGATGGCCTTTGAATAGGCTTCTCCGTAGCCGGTCGAGCCGCGCGGATTCGGATACAGCACCACATAGCCGTTGGCTGCGAAAAGTTGTGCCAGGTGGGTGAACTCGGCGTAGTAAGCCCAGACCGGCCCGCCGTGCGGACGCAGAATGGCGGGATACTTTTTCCCTGGCACGTAGTCGAGTGGCTTGTAAAGATAGCCCGAAACGATTGTGCCGTCCTTGCTCTTGAACTTGACGTACTCCGGCGTCGTGAGTTTGATCTTGGAGATAAATTCGTCGTTGGTGTGCGTGATCCGGGTCAGCTTGCCGTCGGGGAGGGTGAAGATTTCGCTGGGACGATCCACGGTGGTGACTAGCGCCGCCACTGCACCGGATTTGGCGACGGAATAGTCGTAGACCATCAGGCGGCCGCCGATCGGACGCGTAATCTCGCCGCCCCCAACTGGAATGCGGCAGAGGTTCTGGGTACCGTCATCATCGACAATGAAGTAAATGAACTTGCCGTCAGGGGAGAAGCGGGGCTCGCTCGACACCCGGTCTAATTTCAACGTGAGGACTTTTGCTTCACCGCCCGCGGCGGGCGAGACCGCGATGTGGCTGGTGGCGTAGACCAGGAGCTTCGGATCGAGTTGGGTTACATAGGCGATCCACTTTCCGTCCGGCGACCAGGCAGGCGCATTGTCGGAACCAGGATTCGTCGTGATCTGCGTCAGGTGAGCGCCCTTGTCCTGGTTATCGGCGGCCACGACCCAGATGTTGGAGTCATAGGTGCGATCCGGGTCCGGAATGGAGCGGTTGCTGCTGAAGGCGAGGAGCTTGCCATCGGGCGACCAGGCTGGGTGCTTATCATCGAAGTCGCCGGAGGTGATCTGGGTCAGCGACTTGCTGGCCATGTCGAAGACGTAAAGATGAGTACGCAGGCGCTCCAGATAACCAATTTCATCTTCCTTGAATTGATAGCGGTCAATCACCCACGGCCGCTGGGCTGTCGGCTTTTTGTCCTTGGTCTCCTTGCCCTGGCTCTCAACCTGCTCTTTTTCCTTGGCTGCCTTCAGGTCTTCCGGGGACGGATCTTGCAGAACTAGAACAACGCGCCGGCTGTCCGGCGACCAGGCAAAATCTTTAACGTCCTGGACCGTCTCAATGAGAGGCTGGGCCTCTCCGCCGAGACGGTTCAACAACCAGACGTAGGTCTTGCCCTCCTTGCGGCCGGAAAGAAACGCGAGATACTTCCCGTCCGGGCTCCAGCGCGGATGTTCCGACGACTCATCTTTCGCCGTCATGGGAACGGCATCACCACCCGCCGCCGGCACCATCCAGATCCGCGTCTTCTCTTCGTCGTCCTTCAGGGACAGAGTCGAAACGGTGTATGCGATCCACTGGCCGTCGGAACTGATCTGCGGGTCATCGACCTCCCGCACCTGAAAATAATCGTCAACGGTAATTGGCCGAGGCGCTTGCGCGCCCGCAAGGGACGGGCAGAAACAGGACAGCAGGACGAGCGCTGCGATATGCAGCAGGCTTGAGCGAAGCTTCATCGATGTGACCCCTGGACATAAGAACGAGAGATGACTAAAAAATCAGCCGGAGTGTAGCACAGAACGATTCATGTAGGCGCGAGCGTCCTCGCTCGTGCGGCCCAACCACGAACCACGCAGGGATAGATTCATGTAGGCGCGAGCGCCCTCGCTCGTGCGGCCCAACCACGAACCGCGGAGGGGTAGATTCATGTAGGCGCGAGCGCCCTCGCTCGTGCGGCCCAACCACGAACCACGCAGGGACAGATGTCCACAATGAAAGAAGAATCACATCACGCGATCACGGGAACGTTGCTGACTCCGGCTGTGCCAAAGACGCGTCGATAGCGTTCGATTTCCGAGGACAAGCCCAGGGCCTTCGCATAGTTGTCGGAAAGCTTGACCGCCGGCCGGCCGTCGACCTCGGTGACCTTGCAGATAAGACTGACAGGATCAAATCCGCCGCCGTCGGCGGGATCGCATCCGCGGAAATCGTTGGTCAGCAATGTACCCCAGCCGGCACTCAATCGTGCCCGCCGCCCCAGCGTCCATTTTCCGCGGTCCAGGAAATCGGCTGCCGAGCGAAAATCCTTTGGGGTCGCGCCAGCCGCCAACGTTCCGCCGAAATAGGCATGCAGGCCGAGGATGTCATCGACGTCCAGCGTGTCGGAAGCAATGATCAACTTGTCGCGGGGGTCTCGGCCGAGCGCCTTCAACCAATCGATGTATTCGTCGCCCGCGACATAGGGGTTTTTGCTGTCCATGCGCTGGCCGGTCCAGTCGGCCGACCATTCCGGCGCGTCTTTCAAAAATTGCGTGGTGCCGAACGTGTCCGGCAGCATGATAAGCAGCTCGCCCTGGTAGGTACTCTGCCACATTTCGAGCACATGGTACTGGGACGCCTTGAGGGCCTGATCGTCCGGCGCCAGCGCAGCCAGCACCATCGGAATCTCGTGCGCATTGGTCCCAATCGCCTCAAGATCGTGCTTGTGGGCGAGGAAGGCATTCGAGGTTCCGGTAAAAGCGCTGCCCAGGTTGGCGGCCATGGCCTCCACCACGTATTCCTGCCACAAAAAACTGTGGCGGCGGCGGGTCCCGAAGTCGGCCACGTGCAGGTCCGGAACGCCGATCAACTGCTCGATCTTTCCCCACAACTTGGTCTTCGCCCGGGCATAGAGGATATCCAGACCAAACTCGCTCAGCTTCTTAAGATTGGCCCTGGTCTTCAGTTCATCGATAATCGCGAGCGCATACAGTTCCCACATCGTGGTCTCGGTCCACAGGCCTTCGAAAGTCAGATCGAACTGGCCATCCTTGACCGTCAACTCGCAGTCCGACAATCTGAAATCCCGCTCCAGCCAGGCCAGGAAGGCGGGCTCGAAAATTCCGCGCTGACCGTAGAACGTATTGCCCGCCAGCCACACCAGTTCCGATTTTCGAAAGCGGAGACGGCGGACGTGTTCCATCTGCGCGGTCAACTCTTCAGGCGCGAACATGTCCGCCAGACGCACCGACGAGGTCCGATTCAAAAGCGAAAACGAAACCGGCGTCTTGGGATAGTGCTTCCAGATAAACTGCAGCATCAGCAGCTTGTAGAAATCGGTGTCGAGCAGCGACCGCGTGACCGGGTCCAGTTGCCAGTTGTGGTTATGCGCGCGCTCCGCGAAGTTCACGATCATCAGACCACGTCCCCTTCCGTCGCCAACTCGGCACAGCCAATCAATGCGATTGCGCCACCGCATTTTCCAAATCATCGGCCGCCTTGTTGATGCCGGCGGCGGCGTTTTCAATCACCTGCGCGACTTGAGGGACCTGCGCTTCCGCGGCTTTCCACTTTTTCTCGTCCATATATTCCCGGACCGGCGCTATCGGTTTCGCTCCATATCCCGTATAGGCGCCGGGCGCGTAAATCTGGTTTTTGAACCAAGGCCGCTCGGGCAGGCCCTTTTCATTCAGGAACAAGCGGGAAACGTTGAGCAAATCCGCATTCACCAAATCCAGGTCTTGCTCCTTAAGGGCCGGCGAGCCTTTGGCATGCCAATCCGCCAATGCCTTCGAATAGCGGTCCGCGCTCCTCTTCAGCAGCTCAATCGCATTCTTCATGGGAGAAAAATTCATGTAGGGTGGCACGATCTCAGCCGGGGGTGGAACGGAGGGATGACGCGGATCTGCCGTCGCCGTAAAGACGCCTTCCTGAAGCTCCAGATTGCGCTCAGTGAATTCATCCTGCTTGTCTTTGAGCAACTTTTCCAGTTCGGCTTCGTATTTTGCAATGGCTTCAGCCTGGGGAGAGTAATCCACGGGAATCAGGTCTGCACTGGCCAGGCGCATCATGGCAGTGCCGGCGGTTTCGGCCAGCGCGCGTCCGTAGGAAAAGTCGGTGTCGGCGAAATGGGTGTACCAGTAGAAATCGTCGTAGATCGAATGATACTGGTCGCCATCGTCTTCGTCGCCGAACTCAACACTCAAGGTCGAGATTCCGGCAAAATCCTGAAAAGCGGTGTAGTCCGATCCGTCCCCCAAGGCTCGAACCGGAAGGTCGCTGCCCTTGCGGATGGCCTCACGCTCCTCCGTATTTTTCGCCTTGGCAATGCTGGCAAGACGCGAACGTTGAAACACTGACATGTGGGTTTCCGGGTCCGGTATATCGCGAGCCACTCCGCTGATAAAACTCTGCAGATCCTGGGTCCCGCCCGGGAACAGGAAGCCTCTCCCATTGCTGTCGGAATTGATGTAAGAGACGGCGTGCTTCCTCAGTTCATCCACGTGGGCCTCAACCCACTCCACCGATCCCAGCAATCCCGGTTCCTCTCCATCCCAGGCGCAATAAATGATGCTGCGCTTTGGCGTCCACCCCTGCCGATGAAGCTCGCCCAGCATGCGGGCTTCCTCCAGCATGGCGGCCTGGCCGGAGATGGGATCGTCGGCCCCGTTGACCCACGCGTCGTGATGATTGCCGCGCAGCACCCACTGTTGACCGCCATCCGAGCCATGCAAGGTGGCAATGACGTCATACAGCGGTTTGATGTCCCAGTTGGAAGCAACTTTTAGATGCACCAGCGCGGGCCCGGGCCCAACGTGATACGTGATGGCCAAAGCCCCGCGCCAACTCTCCGGCGCGACCGGACCGTGGAGTGCCGAGAGCAGTGGAAGAGCGTCGCCATAGGAGATGGGAAGCACCGGAATCTTTGTAATCGTCTTGGCTTCCTGGATCGAGAGGCGTTTGGCGTCCGCCGTGGCAGCCACGCCGGGAGTCAGCGGGTCGCCGGGATAGTCGGTGTCCATCACACTGCCGCGCTGTACACCGTATTGCGGTCGCCAGCCTCCTGAAGGATAGTCGTCCCCTTTATAAAACCCGTCACCTTTTGGATCCGAATAAATGATGCACCCGATCGCGCCGTGTTCTCCCGCGACCTTGGGCTTGATACCTCTCCAGCCGGATCCGTAGCGGGCAATCACGATCGCGCCCTTGACCGAAATCCCCAGGCGATCGAGCTGCTCGTAATCTTCACGATTACCGTAGTTCACGTACACCAGGGGCGCCGTCACGTCTCCATCGATCGAATATGCGTTGTAGGTCGGAAGCTGCTCGCTGGTTTGGCCGCTGGTGGGGTCGGAGGGCACCACGGGCTCTTGCAACTTGGCCTGATACCGGGTCGGCTGCAGCATCTCGACCACCCGAATCTTCGGAGTCGGGAATAAGACGTTGAATGTCTCGATCTTCGCGTCGAATCCCCATTCCTTGAACTTGGATAGAATCCACTCGGCGTTGTCCTTGTCGTAGGGCGATCCCACATGATGCGGGCGCGCGCTCAAGCGGCGCATGTTCTCGCGAATGTTCCCGGGCGCAATGCCGTCCTGGAATTTTCTTTCCCAGCTTCTTTCAGCCGCCGCGTCTTGCGAGCTGTATCCCGCGATGCGGGAGGATGATTGACTGGCCGGGACCTGTCCTGGCGCAGACTCGGCCGAAATCACCAGCGTAATTGCGAGCAGTGAACCGCACATCCACCGAAGTGTCATGATTGCCTCTGGTTGAAATGGTAATGGAAATCGCGGAGAAGCACTGGCCGCTGGGCCGTCTTACCCCAAACAACTGTCCCCCGATGCTCCCCGCGCGTTCGAGAGAAGCGCAGCCTGACCCGCCTTATCGCAAAGAACATTTCGCCACCTTGACACAGTACTCGTAAAGAACTAAGGACGGGAACTCCCTAAGACGCCGATAGTGTGGATTTGAGTTCAGCCAGCCAGGAGCGGGTTGGTCCGCCGGAGCATCGGGGTCATCTGGTTGGTAGGCGATCAGAACGCCGTCACTCGGCAGATGGTTGAGTGACTGGTACAAACCTTGACTGTCCTCCGGTAGAGGATCCACTTTGAATTTCGTGTAGTAAGCAAAATCCGGATAATTCATGTTTGTGTACAGGACCGTGGAGGGCGATACGCTGTGGTTCAGGAAGTCCGAGACTTCCATTTCTTCTGAAACCGAGTCATCCTTAAAGCCCGAATCGAAGCGGTGACGGATCGGCCAAAAGGCGTAAGCAAGTGTACCCGCGAGGAACGCAATTCCAGCCACGCGAGGAATGGTTCGCCGGCCCTGCAGCAGAGAGCTGAGCCCGACACCGGCCAGCAAAAACAGCGGTGGCGCAAGCGGAATGGCGTAGCGCAGCTCCTTATGGCTCAAGGCGCTGAAGAACAGCAGCAAGGCCAGTGCCCACAGGCAGAGGAATCCTTCCCACCTGCGGGAATCTTGTCCCAGAAAAGGCTCGCGGGAGAAAAATTGCGGCCCCTCTTTTTTCTCTGTCCACATCCCCCATGTCAGGCGGACGACCCAAAGGGCCAATCCAATCAGCGTGGCCCAGGAAAGAATGGCGAGAGAATGCGCCAGATAGTAGAAAGGAGATTCTGCAGGACCGTTGAAGTTATGCCAGCCCCGATGAAAGGTGGCCAGGAACCCACCGTAGCGGAAGCGCGCCCAGCCCAGGTACGGCCCCAGCGCTGCGGCAAATCCGGCAGTGCAGGCCAATGCGGCCCTCCCCGGCCGATGGGCCGCCAAAACCAGGAGCGAAAGCACTCCGACACTCGATAGCGAACCGAAACGCATGAGCACAGACATCCCCAGACAAAAGCCCGCCAAGCCAAACCGCAGGTCAGTTTGCTTCTGAAGCGCGCGGAGAAGAAGCCAGAACGACAGCAGTATCAATGTAAGCGCAGGACAATCTGATAACAGGCTGTGGCCCGAGAAATCAACGACGAATTCGCCGGATGGATCACGAAGTACTCCCGCGTAGAAAGGGGTGAAAGCAAGTAGAAGAGCGGCGATAACCGCGGGAATTGTTCCCGCGATCTTGCGCCCGCCCAGGTATAAGAAAACCGGGCCGAGCGCATTCATCAAAGCCGCGACGATCCACGCGGCATAATCGCTGTGCCAGAGCAGAAACGCCCCGGCAAAGAGAATCGAGAGCAGCGGAGGCCGACTGTCAATTTCGTTATAGTTGTTCTTGCCGCAACAGATCAGTTCAGCGTTTTGGAGATAGACATTCTCGTCCCAGAAGTGCATCTTCGATAATCCCCAAACGCGCACTACGAATGCTCCGGCGACAAGGAGCACTATAAATGTGCATTCAAGGATGACGCGGCGTCGATGCGAGGCCCCGTGACTGGCCGTCACAGGATCGATTTTGGCCGCCAGTTGGCACGCTTCTTCGGGTATGCGGACACCGCGCGAGAAACGAGTCGTCGACGTAACCGACTCGGATTTATTCTTGTCGTTCGAAAAACGCCTATCATTGTATATGTGGGCTTACTCGGAAGCTATCGCATCGGTTCGAATACGATCAGGGCGGCGCTCGCCGGAGGCAGGTCGATGACGGCGGCGCCATCATCGCTGGGTAGAGTCTGTTTCCGCGCAGCCGACCATTCGCCGCTCGCCCCAACCGGCGCTCCGCCGAAGGTTGTGTCCGCGGTATCGTCCACTCGGGGCGCAAGCAGACGAAGCGCGCTCACGCGTTGTGCGCGTTGACCTGCGTCAATCGTCAGGCGGACGCCGCGATCCAGGTTCTTGTTGAAGGCCGCTACTTTCATTGCGCCGCTATCGTCGCGGAAGCCATACGCCGTCAGCAGCGGCGCCTGGTCCAGGCCTTCGAGCTTGCTCCCCACCAACTGCCCCGCTCCCGCCTGCGCGAATAACAACATGCCGTAGTATTCGGGCCGCGCCACGAACCCGTTTTCCTGGTTTCCGGCGATGGGCGTGTACCAGCCATAGCCGCCCCCGTGAAAGTTGATCCCCATGCCGCCCGCCGAAACCAGCTGATACATGAGGTCCGCGCTCCAGAGCGCCCCGGCAAAGGTATCGCTGACGCCCGGCTTGCCTCCCTGATAGCAGGAATTCGTCTCCGCCAGCCGGAAGGGCAAACCGTATTCGCTCCTGACCTGCGTCATTCCTTCGAACTCAGCCTGCAGTCTGGGATTCGGCCGGAGCAAGCGTTCAATTGTCATGGAAGGGTCGGTCGGCGGGCCTTCGGCGTAATAGTGGTGCGAAAGGAACGCGGCCTCATGCCTGAATTGCTTCGCAAATGGCACCAGCCACTCGTTGTTGTACGCGGTGTCTGGTCCCGCGAACAAAGCATTGGGAACGCGCGCCCGGATTACGTGGTAAAAGCGCTGCCATTCCGCAGCAAATTGCGCGAAATCATAATCCGCTTTGCGAATCCCGTTCCGGTAGAAAAGATCGGGCTCGTTGCAGAGTTGGAACGCAATCAGCTTCGAACTGGCCACGTCGGTTACGTAAGCCGCCTCATCGGCTGCGTCCTCGGCTGTGCCGGTTCCCATGTTCAACCCATAAATCAGCTTCCAACCACAAATATCGAGGAAGTCCCGTAAATTGCGGATGGCCAGCGGGGTGATCCGCACGGGCGCCGGCGCGGCGTGTCCAGTATCGGGGCCGGCGGCCAACCCAAAGGCAATCGGATTCGCCTTGTCTCCCGTGCGCATGCTCTCAACATTCGGCAGGTTCGCCTGCGTTTCCGGATTCGGAGTCCAATAGCAGTATTCGCTGGTGTTGCCGCCAATCCGCAACACTCCTGACGCGCCCAGCCTTCGCATAAACCCGGCCAGTTCCGCATTCTCGCTGGAGAAGAAAGTCGGACTCCCGAGCTGCGCCGACTCGTAGCTGAGCCCGGTGAAGTCGTCGACGATCTTGTGGCCCAGTCGATCCGGGCGAAGAACCAGGCGAACCGAAGGGGCCGGGTTGGTCTCGGAGAAAGTGAGCGGACATTGAAGAGCAGCCACGGCAGCCGCGGCAGATAAGCGAATAAAATCCCGGCGATCCATTGCAGTGCATTCCAACACAGGCTGGGCTTGGAGGCAACCCCTTGGGCAGCCGCATCCGATGCGGCTTTTACGCTGCTCGATCGATCTTACCTTTATTCGTTTCTCTAGTGCCGTCGGCGAGAACGAATTGCATGTCCTTGATACCAAGAGATCCAAACAGGGTACGGAGCCAGGGCACTAGATAATTTTTGGAGGCATTCGCCGAACCGGGAGCGTAGACTGCGCCAGCCGCTATGATGAAGGTGGCGACAATTTGAAGAAGTTTCATCGAAACACTTCTTGTCATATGACGCAGGCACCCAATCCTAGGCTGCGCGTTTGGTCGGCCGATCCTCCACTAGAGGCCGCGGCACTGAGCCAAATTCGGTCGGCATGCCGGTAATGCGAAATCGAATTGTGTCCAGAAGTCGGTCCGGCAAGAACGCAGCCAGAGTGGCCAGTAAAGTCGCATGTTTACCCACTCGGTACCGCGTCCGCGGCCGCTTGGACGTGAGTGCATGCTGGATGTCCTGCGCTACCACATCGGGAGAACTGCCATTCATTTCCCGCTCATACGCGCGCCGCGTAAAAACCCGCAGCATGTCGCCGTACTGTGCCACACCCTCCGGGGGCAAACTGCGAATCACCGCTTCGACGTCTCCTAACGTCTTCTCCACAGCTGGGGTTTTGATCGCCCCCGGCTCTACCACAGCAACGTGGATCCCGAAAGGATGCAGTTCGAGTCGCAGGGTATCGCTGAGAATTCCGAATGCGCTCTTCGTTGCGTTGATAAGACTGCCGAACGGTATTGCGATGTGCGCGCCTACGGAACTGATATTAACGATTCGCCCGCGAGCGGTTCGCAGCAGCGGGAGAAATGCCCGCGTCACGGCGATCTGACCAAATACATTAATATCGAAGATCTCCTGCAGGTAGTCCTGGGTCATGTATTCCACTGGTCGCACTTTGCCAACTCCAGCCACGTTCACTAACCCATCCAACCCAGAGTCCTGCAGCAGCGACGCTACCTGTTCCGCCGCCGCAGTCACAGACGGCTGGCTGGTAATGTCCAAAATTAACGGAGTGACGCTCGTTCCGAAATCAGAACGCAGCTGATCGCCATCTTGCGTCTTGCGAACAGTCGCGAAAACTCGCCAACCTGACTGAACCATGCGAGAGACGGAAGATCGTCCGATTCCACTTGATGAACCCGTAATAACAACCGTCTTCTGGTGCGAGACACTCATGAATAACCTCCGGGCACGGAATGCTCACCGAGCCACTCGCTGTCTTGTTTTGATCAACTGACTGATGACCACGATTCATAAACCGACTTACTTTATCGACTTTCCCATCCGGCGCGGTCCCTCAGGTAAACGCTGTAGGACAAATGTGAAAAGTTATCGCGATCCGTGCATCTCATGCCGCAAGGCTGATGATTGTGGTACAGGCATATTCCCGGTTGAGCATGTGGTTTGAGTGTAAGGGATGGCATCTGCGGAAAATGCGGGGACGGACAGTGCGGGGACATACGTGGAGTACGTGCAGAAGCTTGGACATGAGGCGCCCGGGATCTATCCGTAGGCGTTGTGCAAACGGGGGACTTCCCGTCTTCCCCCGTATTTTCTGTCCGCCGTTTGAAAATCGCGAGAGCCGGCGTTTACGCTCTCGTGTACCATACATGTCTGTCCATGGAGGTTTGCATGACACGAGTGCTTGTGGCCGGCGATGCCACCGAATCTCTCGATACCTGGTATCCGTATCATCGCTTGCGGGAAGAAGGGATTGAGGTCCACATCGGCGCGCCCGTGAAGAAACTCCTGAAATCGGTGGTGCACGATTTCGAACCGGGCTGGGAAGCCTGCCGGTACCCCGCCTACGAATGTGGTCTTCATCGTCTGCCTCCCTTTTCCAGCGCGTAGGTTATATAAACCGCCGCGCTAGTCCCTTCCCAACCGCGTAAACACTGGCGCACAAGCCGCAACCCCCGCCGCAAGGGGCTAAGCCGGGGGCTATTCGGCCTCTTCGCCACCGCCCAGGGCGTGGAAGAGGGTCCAAAGATGCCCAACGTTCGGCGACGCGCCCGCGCACTTCGACAAAGGTTCATGCAGCGGCGCATCTTGGTTCTCTAGCGCCTCAAAAACGCCTGCACAGAATTGCAGTGCTGTCATGGGCTTGGTTACGTACGTGGAGCCGTCCTCCAAAAACAAAGTGATGCCCTGGGGGGCTGCTTCTCGCAGCCGCTCTAGCTCCCGTCTAATTCCTTCATAAGGGGTCATCGTTGTTGGCTCGCTTTCCAGTTTGCCTTCAATGCGTCGATCTCTTTCCGAATTTCGGCCAGCGCCAGCATTTCGGAACCTTTGAAAAAAGCGGCGGAAGCGTAGATCGCGGCATTGCTCACGCGGGGGTCCAGCTGGCCGCGATAAACCTGGCAGAAGACTTTGGCAACCGCTTGTAACATTTCGTTCGCCGACGTGGGTTCCGGAAAAGTCTCCAAATTTGCCGGATTAAAAATCGCCCGTCGTCTGCCGCCCTTGGCTCCCAGGGTTTTGGCGTTCTCGCCCAGGTGAAGCAGGCACCGCTTCTTGCCGTGTACGGGAAAACAATGGCAGCGCTCGCCGCTCTTGGAACGCGCTACGCAGCGGACGGAAGCTAAGCGGCGGGGTACGGGGCCAGGGACATTGCGTGAGGCGCGCGTTTTCATCGGATTCGGGCCTCCTGCCGCCACTTCTGCTTCGCCTCGGCCATCTCTGCTCCGAATGCTTCGGGGTGCTCGCTCTGCCACTGACGCAGCGCCCGCCGAATGCGGCGATGGAATTGCTGGGCGGTAATCTCCCGCCGCTCCAGCATTTCCAACAGCCGCGCCCGTTCTTGCATGATGTCAATCACCGTAGCACCTACTTAAATTAAACGCGGCGGACCTCGGCGGCGTAAAGCTTTTTCCGAAAATACCCGCGCCTTTCCGGCGCGCCCCGGCGCGGTTTCGGCGCGCCCCGCGCACTACACTACATGTCCCCGCCTTACCTACGCGCGCATTCATGCGCGTAGGGGGACGCGCCTTTTTACCCCCCTCGCGGCGCGTTTTCGGCGCGCCTGCCAAGGGGTATAGAGGGGTACGGGGGTATGCCTAGTACTGCTGCGTACTCCTGAGGTATGCGGGGCAATAAACGTTGCCTGCAACTCAGCGGGTAAGCTATACTATAGACAGCTAAGCGAGTAAGCTGTAATACGGGTTGGTGCACGATGCAAACGGAAGCGGAACAATGGTATGCAATAGTGCAAAGGGAAACGGGCGCAGCCCAAACACAGATCCAACACATGGTGGAGCAGACCATCCACTTCTACACATACGGAGCTGGGGACCAGGTAGATATGGCATTTTATGTTTTTGCAGATCGATCCGCGCTGATTGCCGACTTCGGAAAAAGTGAAAGTGATGCAAAGATTCGGGTCGTGACGAATTTTGCTGCCGCAGATGAAATCATTTTTAAGCTCTTGAAGGTTAACCATCCAAAACAATAGAGGAGGGGCAAAGGAAAATGAACAAAAAGGAAATTCTGCGGCAGGCGTTTAAGGAGATCGGACGCAAGGGCGGAAAGGCCAGTGCCAAGGCCCTCACCGCCAGGCAGCGCCAGCAACGCGCCCGCAAAGCGGGCAAGGCACGGCAGGCCAAGGCTCGCCAGGCAAGGAAAAGGGGGAAGCGATGACGAAGGACGAAAAACGACGACAGCGCGGCACCGGAAGCATCTTCCGCAAGCCGCCGAACAAAAACTGGTTTATCCAGTTCTATAGGAATGGCCACCGCATCCGTGAGGCTACCGGCTCGGCGGACTACGACACGGCCAAGAAGCTGCTCCGGCAGCGCCTGCACGAAATTGACAAGAACGAGTACCTGGCCCGCCACGGCAAGGCAGCGCGCGTCCGGGATCTGTACGAGCTGCTGGAGATGCACAACCTGACCAACAAGAAGGGGCGGAAGCGTGATCTTCCGGGGCGGTGGAAGCATCTGGAGCCCGCCTTCGGCACCACCCTGGCCGCCGAGGTCACCACCGACGACGTACTCCGTTACGTCCGCGCGCGGCAGGAGAAAGACAAGGCAGAGAATGCCACCATCAACCGCGAGCTGGCCGCGCTGAAACGCATGTTCCGGCTAGGATTCCAGAGCACGCCGCCCAAGGTGCCGCGCGTTCCGCATATTCCCCTGCTGCGGGAGAACAACGTGCGCCGTGGGTTCGTCGAGGAAGCGGACTTCGAGCGCCTGGCGGCGAATGCGTCCCAACTCTGGCTGCGAACCTTCCTGGAGCTGGCCTACACCTACGGTTGGCGGCTCGGGGAGCTGGTGGGCCTGCGAGTGCGGCAGGTTAACTTTGAACAGCGCACAATTCGCCTAGACCCCGGCACCACCAAGAACCGCGAAGGCCGCCAGGTGACCATGACGGCGCGGGTGTACGAACTTCTCCGCGAGGCGTGCGCGGCCAAGACTGGGGACGGCTTCGTACTGACACGCGCGCGGGGAAACCCAATCAAGGATTTCCGCGCGGATTGGCAGCGGCTATGCGCGCAGGCCGGGCTGGGCAAGATCTTCTGCTGCGCGTGCGGGGTAAACGTTGCCGGCAAAAAGTGCAAAGCCTGCGGCAGCCGCCAGCGGAAATACAGCGGCCTGATCCCCCACGACCTGCGGCGCAGCGCTGCCAAGGCTGCACGGCGGGCCGGGGTACCGGAAAGCGTGGTGATGGCGATGGGCGGGTGGAAGACATCAGCCGTTTTTAGGCGTTACGCCATAGTCAGCAGTGCCGACCAGCAGGCAGCCGTCGATATGCTGGAAGCGGCGCGCGCCCGCCAGCGGGCCGAGCCAGAGCAACTAGTCCCGCGAGAGGCCTATCCGGAAGATCGCCGGGCGAACGCGAAGCCGTCCTGACCGGGAGTGCGATGTATCTTGCTTGTGGGCCGATCAGAGCAGATAATTTGATCGGTGTCTGGATGGTTTGTTATGGAGGTCCGCCTTGCGCCCCCTTCTGCTGTTGCTTGCGCTTAACTTCCTTATTGCCTCCGGAACAGATCGAGACGCAAAGCTTTCCCCCTTCCCTATCCCTCCAGGAATGCGTGCCGTAAGTATTCGCATTCAACATGCGTCCGTAACTGTCGGTGATCAGGTTGATGTGCTGCTCCCTGATCGCACGGTCGTACTGGCAAACGTTAAAGTGGTTAGGCTGGCCAATGTGGATGCCCAGATAGAAGTCGGTTCATTTATTGTCTCTCGCGAAGATGCTGACAGACTCTTGACGGCCAGTGAGCCGTGGCATTCGGCCTTGATAGTACGTTCCGCGGATTAATGTGGTTGGCGAACCCCTTCCGGGTTCTCTGGACGCCTCCTGAGCGTTGTTGGCGAAATAATCGCCATAGCACTCAAAACCCCTTCCCGTCCGGGCCGGGGTTTGTCCCCGGCAGCGACTTCCGGTTTAGCCCCCGGAACAGCCCCCGACGCCGCGCCTTCGTCCACAACGGACAGCGCCAAGGCGCAGTGAACTATATGGAACGGTTAGGGTTACCTTGGTGCCGGGAGGGGGAGTTGAACCCCCAAGGTACTAAGTACCGGCGGATTTTGAGTCCGCTGCGTCTGCCAGTTCCGCCATCCCGGCTTAGGTCGTGAGCTGCAGAGAAATCAGCTTAATTGAGGATTCGGCCCTTGGCAACCTGTCCGTCCACAGTGTCACTGTGACCAAAAACGTGACCCTTCGGTCACGTGCCCAAGTTCGTGCGCTTCCAATTTGAGCATTGCATCCGCAGTGTCCGTGCGCTTGACGATGGCGTAACGCTCGAAAACGCTGCGTCTTTTCCAGCCGCCTATGCTCTGGATGAGCCCTAAGCCATGGGACGAGCGTCCAACACCTCAAGTCATTTGCGGCCCTGCCGATAATCCAAGTTGGTGCGGCCCTTTGACCTGGTTTTGCTGGGTAGAGCCGTGGTTATGGCTGGGATACTGGTCCGTAAACAGGAAAGGCAGTGAGGACACGATGCGAAACCAACATGTTCGGGTCGCGGCCTTCATATTCTTCGTCCTTCTGTTGTCGCCAGGGGTGTATGCGGCGTCTGCTGCCGGAACCGTAGCGGTAACAGCCACGGTGGTCGGTTCCATGAGCATTACGTTTTCGAGCGATGCTAGCGGTATGACCCTGGGTGGCAGCGGCACGTCTGCGGCGACGATTGCATTTGGCTCGGTGCAGGCCTATGGGGGCTCCGTCCCCGCAGGTGTCACCAAGACCGTAAATCCTCCAACCGACTGGGCTCTGAGCACCCCCTTCGACGTGGACGTTGAAATCGCGAACCTGACCAGTGCCAACTACAGCCTGACCGCGCAATTACAGTCCGCAGACGCTACCAACACCTGGAAACTGGGGGCGACAACCATCACGAATGCCAGTGCCGCGACACTGACCGGCACCGGAAGCTATGGAGTCACCGTATACACGTTCACTCTGACGATTCCGTTCAGCGAAACTGCGGGCGCGATCAGCAACACGATGAGTTTCGTGGCTACGGCGAATTGAGATCGGAGCGTCGCCGAACCCGGTAACCGCACGAACAGGGGGAGGCGCTTGGTAAGGAGCGCTTGAGGGCCAAGATGGGTTTCACGAAATCAGCTTCGCTGGCGGGAGTGCTTCTGCTGCTCCAGCTTTTGGCTCCTAAGGCGAATGCCCAGCTCACCATCGTCATGGTTTTTGACTCTGACCCGTCGGGCATTACCTTGATCGGAAGTGGGACACCGATTGCCAGCCTGGCACTCGGTAGCGTGCAGGCCTTTGGAGGCACGGTGCCCACCGGGGTCACCCGGACCGTGAATGGTTCCAGCAGTTGGACGCTGAGTACGCCCTTCGACGTAAAGGTAACGCCAGTTGGCGGAGGTACGACGTACACTCTGACGGCGCGCCTCCTGCTGGCGGACGCCGTCAATATTTGGAAGATCGGAGCCATAACTCTGAACAGCGGAAGTGCCTCGACTCTGACCACGACTGGCACGTACAGCGTAGATGTCCCCATTACATTCAGCCTGACGATTCCATTTTCGGAAGCCGCGGGCCTGATCACGAACACGATCAATTTCACTGCGACTTCAAATTGAAGCTGGGGAATTGTGTCCAGCGAAGGAGAATCATGATGCCAGCAACTTTTTCAGACCGCTCGCGGACGGTTGAGCGAAGTCTTCGGTTCGCTGAGATAATCGGGGCTTGCGGGCCAAAACGCCGGTTGGCAATTTCTATTGCCACCGTCTGTCTGGCTTTGTCGTTGCAAGGGTTGAATGCCGGTGACAGCACTTCGTCCAAGCGAGCAAAACAGGCAACGGAACCCGCGTCTCTTCCTCATGCGCCATCCATTTCACTGGCACCGGCAGTCATTATGCTGCGCGCAAAGCCTGGGCAGAGCACCACCCAGACGCTGACCATCTCGAATCAGACAGCGGGACAATTTGGTTTTGCGGTAAGAGCCTTCGACGTCGTGGTGCGCGATGGCAAGCGTGTGTTTGTCCCGGCGGGCGAAACCGCCGGAGGGATTGCGCAGACGGCCGTTTTTTCCCCGCGCACACTAACGCTCGGACCCGGCGAGTCGGGAGCAGTTCGAGTCACCGTCACGGTTCCCGAAAAGCCCAGCGTGCGGGCGATTGTGGCTATGTTCCAAGGTCAGACTGCGGTCGCAGTCCAGGGAGGAGTTGGCGTGACAGGATCTTTGGGCACCCTCGTCACGTTCACGCTGTCGAACCAATTTCAGGTCGACAGTCTGCCGCTCGGCGTGGTGAATGCTGGTGCCTCCGAAAATCTTGCGCTTTCAGAGCGATTGATCAATAGCGGATCGGAGCCTGTAATCCCCAAAGGGACGCTTGCTATTTTGAGCTCCGGCGGGGCGCTCATCGGCAAAGTACCCATCGCTTCTCAACGCCTGCTGCCGGGTGAGCAACTCGATTTCAACTTTGCCTACTCAACGGCGCTTAAGCCGGGGAAATATCGCGCTCTCATTTCTCTCAAACATGAAGGCGGGTTGCTTACTAAATCGTTGGATTTCGTCCTGCCATGATTCGCGCGTCCTGCGGCGTTCTGCTGCTTTTGCTGGCAGGCATCGCGGGGGCGCAGGTCGGTGATCTGCAAATCGAGGCCGGCAAGCGGATCGAGATTTTCATCCCTGACGCAATAATGGCCTTTTCGCGGCATTCATCTCAGGCGCGGGTTCTGGCCGAGGACGGAAGCGTATTCATTGCCGCCAGACATCCGGGATTGACACAGATTGTGGTGCTTACTCCAACCCAGGTGCTGAGGTCTAACCTCGTCGTAACCGCGAAAGTAACAACACCTCAGGCCAACAATCGAACGCCGGTCCCGCCGAAAGACAAGAACCGCAAACCAGCTGACAGAACCCTACAGCAACCAAATCCTGTGCCTCCGCAATCTGTGGTCAGAATCGAAGGACAAACCGTCCGGTTGCAAGAGGTGCAAGTCCAGCCCGCGGTCGAGTCAGGTGCCGCGGTTGCAGTTTTAGCCGGGCGGTCAACGCAGATCAAGATTGCTGGCGCCACGGCAGCGCTTTCTGTCGACTCTGAATTGGTGGACGCCTCCGCAAGTCACGGTGTCGTGGACCTATCGGGCCGCGCTCCTGGCCGGGCTGAAGTGCTGATTATCACTCCCGCCGGAGTCAAGAGCATCTATGTTCTGGTAAGCCCCGCGCCTCCCGCCTATCCGCCCGGTTTCATACCCCCGGTGGCGCTTGCCGGGAATGAAGTCGGTAGTTTCGAATTTCGTTTCGTTTCCGATCCCAGGCAGATTCAGAACCGCTTGGACTACACCCTGACAAAAGCCGACCGGATTACGCAACTTCACCTTGTGAATGTCGAGTTTCTCAACGGAATCACCGGCAACAATAATGTCGATATACCTTCCGGTTTCTATCGCATCGCCGCGCCGGGATGGAACCTTACCTTGCTCGATCAAAACGTGGCGAATTCACCGTTGACGGTGGATGGCGTAACCGTCCGCGGAATCCATCTCGGAATCGGTCCCTGGACCGTGCACGCCGGATATTCCTCGCTTGCCTCTTTTGATAACGTCCTGATCCCCACGCAGCGGGAAGTGGCGTTTGGACTCAGTCACGCCTTCAAACTCAGCCCTAACTCAGAGCTGATTCAGAATGCTTATTACTTTCCTACTCATTCGCAAACCTTTTCTGCCGGACAGCCGGGAAGCGTGGCGTCGTTGGAATATCGGCTGCGGCGGCCGCGGGGGCTGGAATTGCTGGCGGAATTGGGTTTCAGTCACGGAGTGGGCAGTGCGGCGGAGTTTCAGTGGAGCGGTCCAAGAGATTCCCTGCATGGCAGTTTTAGAGAGAAACTTAAAGACTTTGCCACGCTGAGCATCGGAAATCTTCCCGGTTCAGTGGCCGAGTTTTCCTGGAACCGGACCATTACGCCGGCACTGGCAAGCTATTTGAATGTGTCGGAGAATCACATCCTGTTGCCCACCGGCCAACAGACCAACGCTAACTCAACCGGCAGTCTGCAGTACAAAGTTTCCCACCATTGGTCGGTTTCGACAGGTGCGACTTACGCGATGTTTTCACAATCTTCCACGAGTACGAACTATTCCGTTCATTCTCTGAGTCTGCCGGAACAGATCAATTTCGATCAGAAGCACTTCGGCGCCGGTTTCCAATATCAGTTCGCCAAGACTTCGGGAAGTTTCTCTCCCGGGCAGGATTTACGCGGAACGGCACGACTTGGTTGGAACAGGTTGCAGCTAAGCGGCTTCGTGGAAAGACAGACCCAAGCCCTTACCGTGAGCTCGCTGTATTCTCAGATTCCTTCGCTTCAGATCGAATTACAACGTGTGGGGCTGACCGCGATTGATCCCTCTCAACTTGCGGCCCTGCTGCAGGACAACGCCTTTCTACTCGCCCTCGGCCTTTCTCAGCAGGCGACATTGAACCTGCTCCCAGTACGACTTCAGACGGGCGCCGGCCTGAACTGGACCTCCCACGGCGTCCGGCCGCAGCGGCTCAGCCTCGACTTCATCCACAATAGCGACCAACTGCTACAGGGAAAAGAAAGCAACTGGATCCAAAGTGGCAGCTACACGCTGCCTCTCACCACTACGGACGAGCTGGCCGTTTCTTATTCATGGTTTCACTACTCGGCCCTTGGCCAGGCGCAGTATTCGCCGCAAGTGACAGTTGGCGTGAAACACAGCTTCTCCGCATTTCCTTCATTTCTCACTCACACGGCACACGGCACAATTACGGGTGTCGTCTACGTAGATCGGAAAATGCGCGGCCGGTACGATCCGCAGATGCCGACGCTCGCCGACGTCGAAGTGATCCTTGATGGATTGGATCGAACCCGAACCAACGAACGCGGACGCTATACGTTCTCTCATGTCCCACAGGGACAGCACACGCTGGAAGCGAGCTTCAAGTCCACTCGACCTTTCTGGTTCACCACCCCTTCGGTTGTCAACGCATCGATCAACCAGTCCATCGACTTTGGAATTACCTTTGCCGCCAGCGAGTTGGTCGGTCACGTGAAAAACGATGCCGGGCTCGGAGTTCCCGACGTAGAGATTGAAATCAAAGGCCCTAACGGGACGATCACGGCGCATTCCGATGCTGACGGCAGATTCGCCGTTTCCGGCTTGAGCCCGGGTGACTACGAGCTCACGATCGATCCCAACACGGTGCCCACCGGCCACTCTCTTGACGACCTTCGCGTACTCCGGAGACGGATTGAAGAGGGGATCCCGCAGAGTGCCGATTTCCGTATTCGCGCTTTGCGCACTGTATTCGGAGACGTAACCTATTACGACTCACAGTCTGGACAGTATTCTCCGATTTCCGGGGCCATCGTCAGGATCCCCGAACTCTCGCTTCGAGCAACCACCGATCGCCAGGGCAAGTTCATCTTGCGGGAACTGCCTTCGGGCAGCTACACGCTCACCGTATCTGGGCACTTTCTCTCTCAAACACGGCTGCTATCAATCTCCGCCAGGCCGATTGAAAGGCAGGAGGATTTCAGGATCGTGGGTAGTAAGAATCAATAAGGAGTGCATCTACTGCCCAAGTTGCCAGCCAAAGCGAACCATGGGCAGTAATTGATGCCAGTCTCGCGGGCTGCCCCGAACCGAATCTTCGCCTGTCTCCGCAAGCCGAGGCGCCCCCGACCAACTGGTCCGCGTTCTTCTATTAGAAGACAATCCGGCCGACGCGGAACTACTGCCGACCGAGCTTGCCCAAGGTAGGTCTCTGGAACTAACAGGAAAGAAGGACCTGAGCCATGATGGGTCTGGGATTCCCCGACTCGTTTGAGTCCGCTGCGTCTGCCAGTTTCGCCATCCCGCCTCAAATCTAAAGCGCCTGCGAACAACTAATTGAATATTGCGGGAGCCCGCTGGACTGCAGATTTGTTGCACGTGCACACTGGTGTCACCGTTCTGTTCCGTTCCGGAGTTTAGCGATCGCATGAGCAGCCTGCGATTGTCTAACGATAGCGTACCGCTCGAACACCGGGCGATTGCCCCAGTCGCCAATTTTCCATAATCACAACTTCTGTTGCTCCGACCCGATCTCTAGGTTTTGTTCGCTCGACCGCCTTCCCTGATGGATTTGACCCGGTAGGCGGCAAAATCGCCCTCGTGTTTGGTCTTGATTGAAATGCGCTCCGTATCGGCCACCTTCCAGACTCGCTCGTAGACCTCTCCACTGATCAGGATCTCGCCGCCGGCAGCGGCCGCGCAGTAGCGGGCTGTGCGATTCACGGTGTCGCCGATCACGGTAAATTCCATTCGGTCCATGGTGCCCACGAATCCATGGATAACCTCCCCGCAATGGAGTCCAATGCCAAATTCACGGCAGGGCTTGCGCTGTTGGCGGCGGAGTTCGTTGAGCCGGTTCACCGCGCCTTGCATCTCCACCGCGGCCAAGACTGCGTTTTGATGATGGTTGGGGTCGCTCTCGGGGCTGCCGAACACAGCCAGAATCGCGTCCCCAATGTACTTATCCAGGGTCCCGTTGTGCGCAAACAGGACCGGTACCACGACGGCGAAATAATCGTTCAACATCTGGACCACATCGTCGGCATCCATGTCGCTCGCCAGTTTGGTGAAGCCGCGAATGTCCGCGTTCAGAACGGTCACCTCGCTGCGTTCACCACCCAGCTGCAAACGGCCGCGATGAGTGAGCAACCGTTCCGCCACTTTGGGCGAGAACTGCCGCATCAGATTGCCTTTGGCGGTCGACTCGTTGCGGAGCATGGTTTGCAATTGGTGGTTGGCAACCGCCATGGCGGCATACTGTGCCACCACGACTAGTATGTGCAGGTCCTCTTCGGCGAACGTTGTAGCCGCGTCGAGCGCCCCGACGCAGATCACGCCCAGCGCCTTTTCCTGCCAGACCAGTGGAGCATACATGCCCATGGCGATCTCGTTTTGCACGATGCTCACGCTGACATCGATTTCGACGTTTTTCTTCCAGATGAACGCCTTATGCTCCGTCATGGCGCGGCGCGCCAGAGTCTCACTGACGTTGGGCACGCGGATGACGTTATGGGCCTTCAGCAGAAGCGCGTCGGTTTCCGGATCGCGGAGCACCACCGCCCAACTCGCCCGCTTCGGAATCACCTCCGCCAGACGTTCCACAATTGAAGGCAGCAGGGTCTCGAGTTTTGTTTTGGCGCAGAATTCAATCGGCAGATCGCAGATGATCTTGAGACGCCGGGCAATTTCACCTTCCGCCACCAGGGGTGCGACGCCGAGGTCGGTCGCATCCAGATCTTGCGCGATGGCAACCCCGGAACCGCCAGTGTCCTCATTGGCCTCGAGTTCCGTCCCCACCTCCAGGAAACTGGTCCGACCACCCCCGTCATAACCGACCTCGAGCGACTCGATCTCCATCCTGGTCTCGCCGACGCCGATAACGTCGTGCAGCTTAAGCTGGTGCTTGCCCGCGGCCTTGATTTCCACATCGTTCAAGCGGGTTCCGCGCGAGCTATTACGGTCTTCGATCCACCACACACCATCTTCAAACCAGATTCTGCCATGCAGGCGGGAAACCTTCGCGTCGGGCGTCAGATCGAGGCCGATGGGAAATTTATGCTCCGCGCGTCCAAAGATGAAGTCCCGGACGGGAATTTCAGAGGTCTTCTGTTGGCCGTGATAAGTGCAAGAAATGCGCATCAGACG
>JBOGLD010000077.1:0-29230 GCA_050745885.1 Terriglobales bacterium | reverse complement strand
AAAGTCAAAGGCGGCGGGCGAGGGCGCCCGCCCCACACCACACTGGGGTGAGCATGGTTTCGTTTTCGTGGCCGCCGGAAGGTGCCAAGGACACGCCCGCGGTTGCTGTCCCGGAACTCGATGTTTTGCAGGCTGAGGAAATTCTCCAGGGCTTGGCGGGAGTCTTCACCCAAAATTCCAGCATTGCCCGGCGCATCGTTTATCCCCCTGAACAACGTGCCGAGGCGCCCGCCGCAGATCCACTACTCCCCAACCTGGAAGCCAGATATCGTGCCCTGGTGGAGCAGATTCCGGCCGTGGTGTTCATGGCCTATCTCGATCGCGGCATAGGCGAGGCCTACGTGAGTCCGCAGATCGAAGCCGCTCTGGGCTTCTCCCAGGAAGAGTGGCTGGAAGATCCGGTGCGCTGGTATAGCCATATCCATCCCGACGACAAGCAGCGCTGGAGCACCGAAGCGGCCGAAATGTTCCTTACCGGCAATCCCTTGCGCTCGGCCTATCGCGTGATTTCACGCGACGGCCGGGTAGTCTGGTTTCATTGTGAAGCCAAGATGATCCGCAAAGAAGACGGCGAGCCTTGGTTCATTCACGGCGTCGGATTCGACATCACCGATCTGAAGCGGACTGAAGAGGCCTTGCAGGAAGAGCGCAATGTGGTCTCCGCCATCCTCCACACCGTGGGGGCTTTGGTGGTGGTGCTGGACCCGGAAGGCAGGATCATCCGTTTCAATCGGGCTTGTGAGCAAATGACGGGATATTCCTTCGAGGAAGTTCGGGGACAATGTATTTGGGACCTGTTTCTTGTTCCGGAGGAAGTGGAGCATTTCAAGACCTCGTTCCAGAAAACCCGCGCTGATGAGCGTCCCAACGAATATGAGAGCCGATGGGTGAGTCGAGACGGACAGCAGCGAATTATTGCATGGTCGACTACCATCCTTCCCGGCGTCAAAGGATCCGCGAGCTATGTGATTGCTTCAGGAATTGATATCACGGAGCGCAAGCGAGCCGAGGCCAAGTTCCGCGGGCTGCTGGAAGCGGCGCCGGATGCGGTGGTGGTGGTGAACCGGGAAGGCAGGATCGTCTTGGTCAATGCCCAGGTGGAAAAATTGTTCGGTTACCGGCGGGACGAACTGCTGGGGCAGGCGTTGGAGCTGCTGGTGCCGCCGCGGCTGCGACGCAAACATCCAGGACACCGGAAGGCTTTCTTCAAAGAGCCGCGAGTCCGGCCCATGGGAGCCGGTGCAGAGCTGTACGGCTTACACAAGGACGGCCACGAGTTCCCGGTAGAGATCAGCCTGAGCCCATTGGAAACCGAGGAGGGGGTGCTGGTTTCGAGCGCCATTCGCGACATCACCGAGCGCAAGCACTTGGAGAAGACCATACTCGAGATCAGCGGACGCGAGCAGCGTCGGATCGGACAGGACTTACACGATGGCCTGGGGCAGCATCTAACCGGAATTGCCTTCATGAGCAAGGTGCAGGAACAAAAGCTGATGGAGAAGAGTTTGCCCGAGGCAAACGATGCGGCCAAGATTGTGAAATTGGTCAATGAGGCCATCAATAAGACGCGCGAACTGGCCCGGGGGCTTCTGCCGGTTGTAGCGGACGCACGTGGACTGATGTCGGCGCTGCAGCAGTGGGCCGGTGAAGTGGAAGATCTCTTCGGAGTTTCCTGCCGTTTCCATTGCCTGGCTCCCGTGCTGATTCATGATGACGCCATGGCGACTCATCTCTACTATATTGCCCGGGAGGCGGTGAACAATGCCATCAAACATGGCCACCCCGAGCAAATTGTAATTCGCCTTGCCGCCGATCAGGGTCAGGGTGCCTTGGTCGTGGAGGACGATGGCACGGGTATCCCGGTGATTCCCGGCAAAGGCACGGGCATGGGACTCCATCTCATGAACTATCGGTCCAGGATGATCGGAGCTTCGCTGCAAATACACCGTGGTGAAAACCGCGGGACCGTGGTCGCTTGCCTGTTTCCGATCGAGGATCCAACCATATGAATTCTTTTCATAAATCTCAAAACGCCGCCGCGCCAAAAAAGAGCAGAATTCTGGTCGTGGACGACCATCCCATCGTGCGCCAGGGTTTGGCCCTGCTGATCAATCAGGAGCCCGATCTGGTGGTTTGCGGGGAAGCGGAAGAGGCCACCGGCGCCATGCACGTGCTGGCTTCGTCCAAACCCGACGTCCTCATCGTGGACATTTCCCTCAATGGCCCCGATGGCATCGATCTGCTGAAGAATATAAGGAACAGCCACGCAAGTCTTCCGGTGCTGATCCTCTCCATGCACGACGAGTCGATCTATGCGGAACGCGCCCTGCGAGCCGGGGCCAATGGCTACATCATGAAGCAGGAAGCGACGGAAAAGGTTCTGGTGGCGTTACGCCGCATTCTCGTCGGCGAAATCTATGTAAGCGACCGCATCGCGAATAAGATGCTGAAACACTACATCACCGGATCGGGCACGATGAGACATTCTTCCATCGCCGATCTGAGCGACCGCGAGCTGGAAGTTTTTCGTCTGATCGGGGAAGGCCATGGCACCCGGCAGATTGCCGAAGAATTGCACCTTAGCGTAAAGACCGTCGAATCCTACCAGGCACACATCAAGGAAAAACTGTCCCTGCGCAGCGCGCGCGAACTCATGCAACACGCGATTCAGTGGAGCATGAACGAAAAAACCGCGTAAAGAGATCTTTCTGCGTTCTTTGCGCTACATTTGCGAACTTTGCGGTCAAAGATCTTTAACCGCAAAGGCCGCAGAGGTACCGCAAAGGTCGCAAAGAAGGGCCCTCCCTCCCTGGCTTCGGTGCTGTTTTCCGGTTTTGGGAATACAAGCGGCCGTTTGCCATATTTACCCAAGCATCAGGGAAACCCTGATGCCAAAAATAGTGCTTCCCATGAAACTGGAAAAGTGGGGCTCCCGCTTGTGACGGTCTTCTAATTTGTTGATGCTAGAGGCGGTCGTCGCAGCGAGTCACACTTTCAGGTCGCCATTGCTGAAGTTCTCAAACAAGAAAACTGCCACCAGGCCAAAGCGTTAGAAATATTCACTCATTGTCGGAATAATTCGGCACAAAGAAATTCGGCAACTCCCGGCCTCAACCAGTGAGGCGGGAAAGGAGAGTCGAGCTATGGCAGCGGAAACGGTTCCTTACGGTCGCAAGACGCAAAAACCATCGCCGGTCGCCGAGGTACACATTCTCTGGATCACAGCGGGTCTGGGTTGTGACGGAGACTCGGTTTCGGTCACCGCGGCAACTCAGCCCAGCATTGAAGACGTACTGCTGGGCGCAATTCCGGGTCTTCCCAAGGTGCACTTGCACAATCCCGTCCTTGCCTATGAGAACGGCGATGAGTTCATGAAATTCTGGTACATGGCCGAAAAGGGTCAGCTCGATCCTTTCGTCCTGGTGGTGGAAGGCTCCATTCCCAACGAGAAGATAAAGAAGGAAGGGTATTGGGCGGGTCTCGGCACCGACCCAAAAACCGGCCAGCCGATCACCACCAACGAGTGGATTGACCGCCTGGCGCCGAAAGCTCTGGCGGTCGTGGCTTGCGGCACATGCGCAACCTACGGCGGCATTCACGCCATGGAAGGCAATCCCACAGGCGCGATGGGCCTGGCGGATTACCTGGGTTGGGACTGGAAGTCGAAAGCCGGCTTGCCCATCGTCAATGTTCCGGGGTGCCCGGTGCAACCGGACAACTTCATGGAGACTGTCCTCTACCTGCTGTACCAGGTGTCGGGACTTGCGCCCATGATTCCGCTCGACGACCAGTTGCGTCCCACCTGGTTATTCGGCAAGACGGTACACGAAGGCTGTGACCGCGCCGGCTATTACGAGCAAGGCGACTTCGCGGAAGTGTATGGCTCTCCGAAATGCATCGTGAAGCTGGGATGCTGGGGCCCGGTCGTGAACTGCAATGTGCCCAAACGGGGATGGATGGCTGGCATTGGCGGATGCCCGAACGTAGGCGGCATTTGCATCGGCTGCACCATGCCCGGTTTCCCCGACAAGTTCATGCCCTTCATGGATGAACCGCCGGGCGCCCGAATTTCCACTTCAGCGGTTGGCGCCTATGGCCGCGCGATTCGTGCCCTGCGTTCGATGACCCAGAATACGGCCAACAAAGAGCCGAAATGGCGTCATCCCCGCGCAGAACTGACCACCGGGTACCATCCCAGAGCCTACTGAGAATCCAAAGGAGCGATCGAATGAGCACTATTACCGCACCGACAAAGGATGTACCCAGCAAAAAGGGAAACCTGGTGGAAATGAACTGGGACCCGATCACCCGAATCGTGGGCAGCCTGGGCATCTTCACCAAGATCGACTTCGAGAACAAGCACGTGGTCGAGTGTCACAGCACCTCGTCCATTTTTCGCGGGTATAGCATCTTCATGAAGGGTAAAGACCCGCGCGACGCTCACTTCATCACTAGCCGCATCTGCGGTATTTGCGGCGACAACCACGCCACCTGCGCCACCTACGCGCAGAACATGGCGTTCGGGGTCAAGCCGCCTCCGATCGCGGAGTGGATCGTCAATCTCGGCGAAGCGGCCGAGTACATGTTCGACCACAATATCTTCCAGGACAACCTGGTCGGCGTGGACTTCTGCGAGCAGATGGTCAAGGAGACCAACCCCAAGGTCTGGGCCAAAGCGCAATCGACGGCGGCGCCGCATGCCAGCGCGCACGGCTACCGCACCATTGCCGATATCATGACCGCGCTCAATCCCTTCACCGGAGCTTTCTATCGCGAAGCCCTGGTCATGAGCCGCATGACGCGGGAGATGTTCTGCCTGATGGAAGGCCGCCACGTGCATCCGTCCACGCTTTATCCGGGCGGCGTGGGCACGGTGCCGACGGTCCAATTGTTCACCGATTATCTGGTCCGCCTGATGAAGTATGTGGAGTTCATGAAGAAGGTAGTGCCGCTGCACGATGACCTGTTCGACTTCTTCTATGACGCACTCCCCGGTTACGAGGAAGTGGGCCGGCGGCGAGTCTTGCTGGCATGCTGGGGATCGTTCAACGATCCCGACGTCTGCGATTACACCTACAAGAACATGACGAACTGGGGCCGCGGCATGTTTGTGACCCCGGGCATTGTGGTGGATGGCAAGCTGGTGACCACGGACCTGGTGGACATCAACCTGAACATTCGCATCCTGCTGGGCAGTTCTTATTATGACGAGTGGAAGAACTCGCAAACCTTTGTCAAGACTGATCCGCTGGGAAATCCGGTGGACAAGAACCATCCTTGGAACCAGACGACAATCCCCCGGCCGCAGAAACGCGATTTTGGTGGCAAGTACACCTGGGTCATGTCGCCGCGCTGGTTCGACAAGCGGACCGGCGACCATCTGGCCATGGACACCGGAGGCGGTCCCATCGCTCGCCTGTGGGCGACCGCGCTGGCCGGCCTGGTGGACATCGGATACATCAAGGCCACCGGCAGCAGCGTCAAGATGTATCTGCCCAAGACCACGTCGCTGCCGGAAGTCGAGTTCGAGTGGAAGATCCCGAAATGGAGCAACGCCATCGAACGCGACCGCGCCCGGACCTACTTCCAGGTGTATGCTGCCTGTGCCGCACTGCATTTCATGGAAAAGGCGCTGGCGGAGCTGCATGCCGGACATACCAAGACCTGGACCGAGTTCAAGGTGCCTGAGGAAGCCATCGGGTGCGGCTTCCACGAAGCGGTTCGAGGCGTGCTATCGCACCACGTGGTGATTAAGGAAGGTAAGATCGCTAACTACCATCCCTATCCTCCGACCCCCTGGAATGCCAATCCGCGCGATATCTATGGCACTCCGGGTCCGTACGAGGACGCGGTGCAGAACACTCCAATCTTTGAGGAAAACGGGCCTGACAAGTTCAAGGGAATTGATATCATGCGCGCGGTGAGGAGCTTTGATCCGTGCTTGCCTTGCGGTGTGCATATGTATCTGGGGAATGGCAAGGTGCTGGAGACGCACCACTCCCCGATGTTCGGTCTTCAACCCTGAACTCGCACCATGCTGGACCAGGAGTGAGGGCGGTAGCTAGGAATCGCCAGGTACGCCTGAGAGGGACCCGGCATCTGAAGACTGCGCTCGCACTCCTAATTTTTTTGCGTTTTGTCATCCTGAGCGAAAGCAATCCATTCGCTTCGCGAATGGGTTGGTGAAGTCGAAGGGTCCCTGTCAGATTCAGGGAACTTTTCCTTAGGGACTTGGCGGTGGCGATGAGGTAGGTGTCCTTCGGACTGCGTAGCGGATTCGCGAAGCGAACCCGCTACTCCGCTCAGGATGACAACTACCTGGGAATTACGTTCTTTCAAGGAGCATTGTGGCTGACGACAGAGATTTTCGGGAAGACATGCAGCGCATCGGCGGATTGGTCCAGGAACTGGAATCGATCGCCGATCCCGCGGTGCGAGCTGCCACCAAGGACCTGGTGCAATCGCTCATGGACCTGCACGGTGCGGCCTTCGAGAAGACCCTCGACATCGTGGCCGACGCCGGAGAACCGGGGATGAACATCATTGGCCGACTGGGCCGTGATTCTCTGGTGAGCAGCGTGCTGATCCTCTACGGGCTCCATCCCGAGGACCTTGAAACCCGGGTGGTAAAGGCGGTGGACCGGGTGCGACCGCAGTTGCGCAAACAGGGCTGTGAAGTTGAACTGCTGGGGATGAGCGACGGTGTGATCCGCCTGCGAGTCGAGGCTGGCTCGCACACTTGCGGTTCGACCGCAAAGACGGTGCAGGCCGCGCTTGAAGGGGCCATCTACGACGCTGCGCCGGACATGAGTTCGCTGGTCATTGAAGGGCTGGAAGAGAAGCCCGCCTCCGGATTTGTGGCTTTGGGAAGTTTGAGCGGATCGCTTAACCGTCCGGCAGCCATCAATCCGCCGGCGACGTTAGAGCCGCAAGGCGCGGATTAAAGGCATCAACATAGCGCCGGACGCGGCTCTACGGTACAGATTTGGGGATGGTTCGAATCATGAGTGCGGGACAATTTACGGAATCCGGCGACGGTTTTGGCATGCTGCGCCAGTTCGCGCGCCGCGAACGGCCGCTCGAGCGCTGTGAGTTGTGCAGCGCCGGCTTGCCGCCCAGCCACTCCCACCTGATTGAGGTGGCGCAACGCAAGCTGCTCTGCACCTGTGAGGCCTGCGCAATTTTGTTCAGCGGCCAGGGCGTGAAGTTCAAGCGCGTGCCGCGGCGGGTCCGCTCTGTTCCCGGCTTCAATCTCACCGAGGCCGAGTGGAATGGCCTGATGGTCCCCATTAACATGGCCTTCTTCTTCCGGAGCAGCCTCGAGGACCGCGTGATTGCGCTCTATCCCAGCCCCGCGGGCGCTACGGAATCTCTGCTGGCGCTCGAATCCTGGAATGACATTGTGGAGCGAAACCCGATTCTGAACGGAATGGAGTCCGACGTCGAAGGCCTGCTGGTCAACCGGCTGGGTTATTCCCGGGGATATTCCGCCGCCGAGTACTACCTGCTTCCCATCGACGAATGCTACAAACTGGTCGGCTTGATTCGCATGCATTGGAAGGGCCTTTCCGGGGGAACGGAAGTTTGGCGGGAACTGGGTGAGTTCTTTACCAGCCTGAAAGCGCGATCGGTTGAAACGAAACCCGGCGAAGGCAAAGAGGCATCTCAGGCGCAGGAAGAAGAGGAATCGCATGCCTGATCTGAGCTTTCAAGTTGAGGCGGCGGAAGTCGTCGCCAATGCGGCCACGCCGCTGCTGGCCTTCAAACTTCGCCTCACGGATGCCAATCCCGAACAGACGATCCACACCGTCGCGTTGCGCTGCCAGATCCAGCTGGAAGTGACCCGCCGCAAATATACAGCGGAAGACCAGGAGCGGCTGCTCGATCTGTTTGGCGAGCCCAGCCGCTGGGGCCAGACCCTGCGCAACCTTTTGTGGACCCATGCCAACCTGGTGGTGCCATCGTTTCAGGGAACGACTCTGGTTGATCTTCCGGTGCCCTGCACTTTCGATTTCAATGTGGCGGCCACCAAGTATTTCGACGGGCTGGCGGACGGAGAAGTCCCGGTCTGCCTGCAGTTCAGCGGCACGGTTTTCTATGCCGGCCCTGAGGGCGGCTTGCAGGTCGCGCCTATCTCCTGGGACAAGGAAGCGCGCTTCAAACTGCCGGTCAAAATCTGGCGCGACATGATGGAGTCCTACTATCCCAACAGCGCCTGGCTCTGTCTCCACAAAGATGCTTTCGACCGGCTGTATCAGTACAAAGTGAAACACGGCATTCCCACCTGGGAAGAAGCGTTAGAGAGCCTCATCCCGGTGGAAGAGACGGTGATCTGATGAATCTCGGCGTGGTGGAGCAGATCGCGAAAGCCGTGCTTTACGAGGGCTACATGCTCTATCCCTATCGTCCGTCCTCGGTGAAAAATCAGCAGCGCTGGAATTTCGGCGTGCTCTGTCCGCAGTCCTACAGCGAGGCGCAGAACGGCAGCGAGGCCTGGACCATGCAGACCGAATGCCTGCTGGAAGGCAGTTCGATGACCGGGCTTGAAGTTCGAGTGCGGTTCCTCCAGTTGGTGTCGCGTACGGTTGGCGAACTAACCATGCCGATGACCGAATTGCTGCCCGGCGAAGTGCCGGAGTTTCGGCTGGTGGACAAGCTGACGGTGAATGATCGCGTCTACCGGCCCTGGCAGGAAGCCATCGAGCGGGAAATATCGTTGCCGGTGTACAAGGTGGAGGCCCTGGGCTCCGGGCCGGTGCCACATGGCTTCAGTTTTCCCGAGGAGAAACAATTCGAATACCTGCGCGACGGCAGCGGACAGATCGTCGGTGTGATCGTGCGCGAACGGAGGCAGCTGGCCGTCGCCGTCGAAGTGATGGCCGAGAAGGTTGCGGACGGACTCTACAAGGTCAATGTTCGGATTCGTAACACCACGCCATTTGAAGCAGCGAAGGATACCAGCCGCGACGACGCTTTGCTCAGCTCCATGGCCTCCGCCCACACCGTTCTGGGCGCGCAGGATGGCAGATTCGTTTCGCTGATCGCGCCTCCGGAACCAATCAGTGAGTGGGCGGCGAGTTGTAAGAACGTCGGCACCTGGCCCGTGCTGGTGGGGGAGGAAGGACAACGCGATACCCTGCTCTCCTCGCCGATTATCCTTTATGACTATCCCCAGATCGCCCCGGAAAGTGCTGGCGACCTGTTTGACGGAACCGAGATTGACGAGATTCTTTCCCTGCGCATTATGACGCTGACTGACGACGAGAAGCGCGAGATGAGCCAATCGGACGAGCGCGCCCGCGCCATGCTGGAGCGCACCGAAACCATGCCGGTGGAGCAGTTGATGAAATTGCACGGAGTTCTGCGCGGGCTACGCCCACTCAAGGAGGACACGCAATGAATGAGTGGGAATGGCAGCTTCTGGAAGAAAAGACTCCGGTTGATCACCTCGAAATTTCCGGAATGGAAGTGAGGACGGGAAGTCGGGTGCGACTCTTGCCGCGTAAGGGCGGCGACGTGATGGACATCGCTCTGGCCGGGCAGACTGCAACCATCGAATGCATCGAGCAGGATTACGAAGGCAAGTGCCACGTCTGCGTGGTTCTGGATAGTGATCCGGGAAGAGATATGGGCCTGCTTCGCCAACCGGGACATCGCTTCTTCTTCGACGCGGAAGAAGTCGAACCGCTCACAGAAGACGAAGCCCGGGAACACCAGCCCGCGCAGAAGCCGAGAATTCTTGTAGCCGGCATCGGAAACATATTTCTGGGGGACGATGCCTTTGGGGTGGAAGTGGTTCGCCGGCTGGCCGGCCTCAAGCTCCCCGAGAGTGTGCGCGTGTCCGATTTTGGCATCCGGGGCTTCGATCTGGCGTACGCGCTGCAGGACGGCTACGAAAACACAATCCTGGTGGATGCTTGTCCGCACGGGCAGGCGCCGGGCACACTCTATGTCATTGCGCCGGATTTGAAGGCTTTGGACGATCCGGAGGCTCCACAGGCGGTGGTGGAGGCGCACGCCATGAATCCCATGAACGTGCTGCGCATGGCCAGAGCCATGAATATCGAAGTGAAGAACGTTCTGCTGGTAGGATGCGAACCCGAGACACTGGGAGGGGAAGAGGGTCAGATGGAATTGAGCGCGCCGGTGGAGGCTGCGGTGGATGAGGCGGTCAAGCTGGTGGAGTCGCTGGTCAACAGAATTCTGAACGGGGATGGGCCTGATTCCAACGTTGGTTCCGAACTTTAGACATCCTAAAAAGGAGACGGGCAATGGAAAATGGTAACGGGAGCTTCAGCGACAAGGACACGCTGTTCATGCTCAGCGGTGTGGCTCTGCTGGTTTTCGGGGCGGGATTGATTCTCACCAGTCCCATTGCGAGGCGTTACATGGGCCAGTTGGGGGTCGGCGATCTGGCTAATTTGGCTCTGCCGGATTTGGATCGCTACCTGAAATTGCGGGCCATGTAAAGAACTTGCTTGAGGCAGAGATGGCATCTGGGCTGAGGGGGGAACCGAAGCCTTGATGGACAGCGGTTCGTCAGGGCATGGAGGGTAACACTTCTATGGTCCCCACAAGTGCTCCAAGTGTTTGCTACTTAGTGGAAACGCGGGCGAGTCAGTTTACGGTGCAGGCTTTTGCCAGCGGGCTGGCGGCAGCGGTGGCCCACAGTCCGAAGATTGCGATTCGGGACTGGACCGGCGAAGCACGGTTCAATCCCGGCACTCTTGGAGATGCTTCGATCAGAGTGCGGGTGAAGGCAGGCTCGCTCGAGGTCCTGGATGAACTCCGGGACACCGACCGGCGGGAACTGCACCGGGTGATGAACCAGGAGGTTCTGGAAACGACCAGATTTCCCGAGGCCGTGTTTGAAAGCTCCGAGGTAAGGGCGGAGAAACAGAAGGACGACCTCTATCGGCTGAATGTGCAGGGCACGCTGGCGTTGCATGGCGTGGTCAATGATCATGCCTTTGCGGCCCAAGTCGCGCTTGGGGTTGACAGTGCGCGGGCGTATGGCGAATTCAAGATACGGCAGACCGACTACGGCATTCGGGTGGCTTCGATCGCCGGCGGCACCCTGCGGCTGCAGGATGAACTGAAGTTTTCTTTTTATGTTGTGGCTCGAAAGCAAACATAAGCCAGGGTTGACCACATCCAACTCTCGCAGAGGGACGCTACAACGGAGGTTTCTATTTTGCATTACGCCTTAGATCAGACCCGAACCCCGGAGGGTGCCACCGTTCGTTACCAAATTGATGGTAAGGGAAGCAAATTCATTGTGCGGGCCTTTGCCACCGGCCTGCTTTCGGCCTTTGGCCATAACCCGACGATTGCCATTCCGGATTTCGAAGGTGAGGCGCTGGTCAATCCCGCCGCGCTGGAGCAGGGTTCGCTCCACCTGTTGATTCATGCAGCTTCGCTGGCGGTTACCGATGAGATGAACGACAAGGATCGGGCGGAAATCGACCGCAGAATGCATGAGGAAGTGCTGGAATCGGACAGTTACTCTGACATCGTCTATGACTGCTCCAAACTTACGGCCAGCAAGACGGGCGAAGGACAATACTGGGTCGCGTTGAACGGGGACCTGTCGCTGCATGGAGTCACGCGCAGCCAGCCGGTGTCGGCGCGGGTGACGCTGGACGGGGACACATTGCGCGCCGCCGGAGATTTTTCCGTGCGCCAGAGCGATTATGAAATCAAGCCGGTTTCAGCCGTTGGCGGCGCGGTCAAACTGAAGGACGAACTCAAGTTCTCCTTCGACATTAGCGCGCGGAAGGCTTGAAAGGCGTCGTTGGCCGTTGGCCGTTGGCCCTTGGCTTAAGGCAAGACCGATTACGGCGGCCTGAGCAAAGCTAACGTGCGCGGTTGGCCAACGACCAACGGCCAAGGGCCAAGGACCAAGGACCAACGGCCAAGGACCAAGGGCGAGTCATGCCGGGAGGATGTCGCATGTGTTTAGCCATTCCAGGAAAGATCATCGAAATTTCTTCCGACAATCCGGATTCGGCGCTGGTCGATGTGGTGGGTGTGCGCCGCAAGATCGATTTGGGCCTGCTGCAGGACGACAAGCCGGCGCCCGGCGACTGGGTACTTATCCACGTCGGCTTTGCCATGAGCAAGATCAGTGAGCACGATGCGCTCGACCAGATGAGCACGCTCCGGGCGCTGGGAGAGATCGATGGCGCCATGCAGGAAGTTCAGGGATACGGCCTGGAGGAAGTGAACGAAGGCGAAGTGAATTGACGCCCGCCCGCGTCCATCCAAGGAGGGAGGGATCGGCATGAGATTCGTTGATGAGTTCCGCGAGCCCGAACTGATTTCGAGAACGGCGGAGGAAATTCGCCGTTTGGCGGGTCCCGACCGGCACTACCGTCTCATGGAAGTCTGCGGTGGCCACACTCATGCCATTTACCGCTTCGGCCTCAAGGACATACTGCCCGAGAACATCGAACTGATCCACGGGCCCGGATGCCCGGTCTGCGTGCTTCCCATGGGGCGGATTGACGATGGCTTGTCCATCGCTCAGCAACCGAATGTAATCTTTGCCGCGTTCGGGGACATGATGCGCGTGCCCGGGACTCAGGGGAGCCCGCTCGAATACAAGGCCCGGGGAAGGGACGTCCGCATCGTCTATTCGCCTTCCGACGCGCTGAAGCTGGCGCGGCTGAACCCCGACAAGCACGTCATGTTTTTCGCCATCGGCTTCGAGACCACGGCGCCCTCCACCGCGCTCACCTTGATGCGCGCCAAAGCCGAGGGCATCCACAATTTTTCGGTATTCTGCAATCACGTGACCATCATCCCCGCGATCCGGGCGATTCTGGATTCTCCCGACATGCGTCTGGATGCTTTCATTGGTCCGGGGCACGTTTCGACCGTCATCGGCTGCCGTCCCTACGAGTGGATCGCCAAGGATCAAGGTAAGCCCATCGTGGTCTCGGGCTTTGAGCCCCTGGACATGCTGCAATCCATTGTGATGCTTCTGCGTCAGTTGAAAGCGGGCCAAGCCAAGGTGGAGAATCAGTACAAGCGCGTAGTTCCCTGGGAAGGAAACCGCGCCGCCTTGCGCGCCATGGCCGAAGTGTTCCAGTTGCGTGCGTACTTTGAATGGCGGGGCATGGGATTCATCTCGCAATCGGCATTGCGCCTGAACGAGAAGTACGCCGCCTGGGACGCGGAGCAACGCTTCGAGGTGCCCGGCATTCGGGTGACCGATCCCAAGGCCGCGCAATGCGGGGAAGTGCTGAAGGGCGTGCTGAAGCCGCATCAGTGTAAACTTTTTGGCCGTGAATGCACTCCCGAGCATCCGATCGGGGCGCTCATGGTGTCATCGGAAGGATCATGCGCCGCTTATCACAACTACGAACATCGGAAAGCAGCAATGGCGAACACTCTCAGCTCGATCGCTTGAGCCTTCAGGCTGCGCCGGACACCACGCCGGCTGCCGTCCGATTCCGCGATCCCCAAATCGAGATGGCTCACGGAGCCGGAGGTAAAGCCAGCCGCAAGCTGGTCGAGGGTCTTTTCGCTCCCTTGCTGTTTGGCGCCGCTCCCGGTCCTTTGGGAGATGCCGCGCACGTCGACTTCAGTGGGACGACGGTTGCCATTACGACAGACAGTTTTGTAGTCAATCCGTTGAGCTTTCCCGGAGGTTCCATCGGCGAACTTGCAGTCAACGGCACGGTCAACGACCTCGCCGTCTCGGGGGCCCGGGCGGAAGCTCTGGTTGTCACCTACGTGCTTGAGGCCGGGCTGCCTACGCCCGTGCTGGAGGCCGAAGTCCGAGCCATGGCCAAAGCCGCGCGGGAGGCGGGTGTACGCATTGCGGGCGGCGACACCAAAGTGGTGGAGCACGGCAAAGCGGACCTGATGTATGTGACCACCACCGGCATCGGCCGGCTGATTCATGGAGCGACTGTGGATCCACGCTCGGTGCGGGTCGGCGACAAGATTCTGCTCTCCGGACCCATCGGCGATCACGGTATCACCATCCTGCTGGCGCGCGGCGAACTTGATCTTGAAGCCGATCTTTGTTCCGATACGCGCTCCGTGCTGCCTTTGGTCGAGACCCTGGTTCGCGCCGCCGGCCCCGGCATCCGCTGGATGCGCGATCCGACCCGTGGAGGTGCGGCTACATCCCTGAACGAACTGGCGCGCGATTGCAGGCTGGGCATGGTTCTTTTTGAAGACCAGATCCCGGTGCGCGACATGGTGCGCGGCGCCTGTGAGTTGCTGGGCCTCGATCCGCTGCACATCGCGAATGAGGGCCAATTTCTCGCGGTGGTTTCGCCCGAATATGCCGATGCCGCCATCAATGCGCTGAACCTGGCTCCGGGCGGAAGTGAGGCCCAGGTGATCGGGGAGGTTCAGGAGCAGCCTGCCGGCACCGTGCTGGTGACGACCCGGTACGGAGGCAGCCGAATCGTGGATATGCTGGTCGGCGATCCATTGCCGCGAATTTGTTGACCGGAATTCGTCGATTGAGAAACCTATGGCCACTGCGGTTGAACTCGCGAGCCAGGTAGAAGAGCGGCTGCTCCAGCGCAACGAACTGTTTGAACAGTTCTTTTCGCGTGAAGCGCCGCGACTGGCCGAAGCTTGCCGCGAGATGTCCGAAAGGTTCCTGCGCGGAGGGCGCTTGCTGGCCTTCGGGCGCGGGCCTTATGCCACCGACGCGCAACACGTTTCGGTGGAATTCGTTCATCCTGTGATCGTGGGCAAGCGCGCGCTGCCTGCTCTGGATTTGTCGATTCTGTTTCGTCCCTGGCTCGAAGCCATCCTTCATCCCGAAGACATCGTCATGGGTTTCGGCCCACCCGAAGGCGATCCCGAGGTCTGGGCCACGCTGCAGCAGGCCCGCCGGCAAGACGCGATGACCTTCGCTCTTCCGGGCATGGAAGGTTCCTATGCGCTCGATGCTCCCACGCCGGATCCGTTCATACACCAGGAGATGGTCGAAATCCTCTACCACACCCTTTGGGAAACTGTGCACGTCTTCTTCGAGCATCGCGAACTGGGCCATGAAGTGGGAGAGTCGGGATTTTTGTATCCCTTCCTGGGCACGGAGAAGCAGGGAACCACAGCCCTTCTGGCTGAAGTCGCAACCTCGATTCTGATGAAGGTCCATGATGATGCCAAATTGCGGGGCCAGGTAGGGCGGGAAGAGTCCGAGCAGATTGGCAACACGGCGCTGGCCATTCATCAGCGTCTGCGGCGTGGGGGCAAACTCATTATCTTCGGCAACGGTGGCTCGGCCACGGACGCCAACGACTGGGCCATTGACTGCGTGCTCCCTCCACCGGGCTTCACGCCGATCCCGGCGGTCTCGCTGTCTCTCGAACCGGCCAACATTACGGCCGTGGCCAACGACATCGGCACCGAGGCAATTTTCCTGCGCCAGCTTATCGCCCAGGCCCGCCCGGAGGATGTCGCCGTCGCCATCTCAACCAGCGGCGGATCGCGCAACATCATCATGGCGCTGGAGGAAGCCCGGAAGCGAAACCTGTTGACCGTGGCCCTGCTCGGCTACGACGGCGGAGAGATCAAGCGCCGGGGGTTGGCGGATTTTCCCGTGGTGGTGCAGTGCGATTACATTCCCCGCATCCAGGAAGTGCAGGCTTCGATTTATCACGTGATCCGGGAATCGTTGGAAAGGTTGGACCGTGGCCAAGCTTGAACTCTACGGCACCGCGCGCTGTCCCTACACCGGGGAGATGCGCGATTGGCTGGAATGGAAGCGCTGCGAGTTTGTGGAGTACGACGTCGAGGCTGATCCCGTGGCCCGGGTGCGCTTGCGCGCGGTCGCGGGCGCGCAGCGCAACGTCCCCATGTTGGTGGAAGATGGCAAGGTGGTGCAGGTCGGCTGGCAAGGCCGCAGCTGCGTTGTGGATGTGGAGTGACCATGGCCAGCGCCTGTTCCATTCGGGTCCGCGGGGTGGTACAGGGCGTGGGTTTTCGTCCGTTCGTCTATCGCCTGGCGCGGGCTAACACCCTGGGCGGCTGGGTGCTGAATGGCGAGGAAGGCGTCGAGATTTATTTGGAAGGCGCCGAGCAGGGGCTGCAAGCTTTTGTGCGCCAGATGAAGGCGCAGCCTCCCCCGGCCGCGAACATCGCGGAGATGGAGGTTCTGCCGGTCGCACCGCTCGGGCTGAACGAGTTCACGATCCGGGAGAGCCAGCACCGGGAGCGGCCGACCGTCCGGATTTCCCCCGATCTGCCGGTTTGCGCTGATTGCCTCGCAGAACTATTCGATCCCCGCAATCCGCGCTACGGTTATCCCTACATCAATTGCACCAACTGCGGCCCACGCTATACGGTTGTGCTCAGCCTGCCCTATGACCGGCCCAATACCACGATGAAGGACTGGCCTTTGGACGACTATTGTGCCGGAGAATTCCGGGATGCGGGCAATCGCAGATTTCATGCCCAGCCAGTCGCCTGCCCCGCGTGCGGTCCGAATTATTATCTGCAACCGCAAACGGAGACCCTGGACGGAACCGAAGCCGCCGTTCGCCATGCGGTCGAACTTCTAAAATCCGGCAGAATCCTGGCGGTGAAGGGGCTGGGCGGCTATCACCTGGCTTGCGATGCCCGGAACCCCGCTGCTGTCGCGGCTATGCGCGAACGCAAATATCGCAAGGAGAAGCCGTTCGCGGTCATGGCACGAGATCTTGATGAGGCTCGCCGGCTGGTGGAGCTTTCTTCGGAAAGCGAAGGATTGCTTACCTCTCCGGGTCGCCCGATCGTGCTCGCGCCCGCGAAGGTGGAACTGATCGGAGTGGCGCCGCAGAATAATGAACTGGGCGTGATGCTTCCCTATACGCCCTTGCATCACCTGCTCTTCGCGGCAGGTGCCCCGGAAGCTATGGTCATGACCAGCGCCAACCGCTCTAGTGAACCAATCGCCTATGACGACGAAGACGCGCTGCGGCGTCTCTCCGGGATTGCGGACGCTTTCCTGATCGGACAGCGGCCCATCGCGCGCCGGGTCGACGATTCCGTCGCTCGTGACGGAGTGTTTGGCCCAGTCATTCTGCGGCGCGCCCGCGGCTACGCTCCCGGGGCCGTGGCGAAGTTGCCCTGCGAGGGGCCGGTGCTGGCGCTCGGCGCCGACCTGAAAAACGCCATTACGCTGGTGGTTGACGGCCAGGCCTTCGTCAGCCAGCACATCGGCGACCTGGCGCATTACGAGGCGTTTCGCGCATTTCAGGAAACCATCTCCGACCTGGTGGCGATGTATGAAGTTGATTGGGATGAACTGCTGGTGGCGCACGATGCTCATCCCCAATACGCCTCGGCGCTCCACGCTGCGGAGCTCGAAGTTCCACGCAGGGTGGCCGTGCAGCATCACCGCGCGCATGTGGCATCGGTGCTGGCCGAGCGCGGCGAGTGGGAGAAGCAGGTGGTGGGAGTGAGCTTCGACGGCACCGGATACGGAGACGACGGCAGCATCTGGGGCGGCGAAATCTTCGTGGGCAGCGTCAAACAAGGCTTTGAGCGAGTTGCTCATCTTCGCAACGCAGCCCTTGCCGGCGGGGATGCGGCGGCGCAATTCCCGGTCCAGGCTGCGGCTGGCTTTCTGGCGCAGCTGGACGTTTTACCCGACATGACTGCAGCGCCCTTCAACTTTCCCGAGCGGTTTGGAAACGCCCTGGAGTTAGTGACGAAAAACGTGCGGACTTTCTCTACCACTTCGATGGGCCGGCTTTTCGATACGGTCGCAGCCTTGCTCGGGTTCACCCGCGAAATTTCTTATGAAGGACAAGCTGCGATGTGGGTCGAACAGCAGGCCCGCGGAGCGTCGAACACCGAGGCGTATCCGTTTCCCTTCACCGGCGCCGAACTGGATTTTCGTCCGCTCCTGCGAAGCGTGGTCAGGGACCGGCAACGGGGCCGCGATCCGGGCGAGATTGCACGCGCCTTTCAGCGAGGAGTGGCGGCAGGCCTGCGAACCTGTGTGACCCGCCTGTGCCGGGATTACTGCCTGGATACGATTGTGCTGTCGGGAGGAGTTTTTCAGAACGAGCTGTTGCTGGCTGATATCAAGTCACTGCTTGAGGCGGATCGCGTTTGCGTCTGGACCAATCACGCGGTGCCGCCTAACGATGGAGGGATCAGCCTGGGGCAGGCGGCCCTGGCAGCGTTTGCCCCTGCTCTATTTTTTACCAGCGGCCATCCCGTGCTCCCCCGGGACCTGGCGTGAAGCGGACATGGGCGTTGCCTCGGCAACTCCTGCGTTGATTGCAGGAACAAGAAATCCTATGCATGAACTTTCCATCGCGATGAGCATTGTCGAAATGGCGCAGGAAGAGGCGCTGCAGCGCGGGGTGCAGGTGAACGCCGTGCACCTCAAGCTGGGAGCACTCTGTGGAGTGGTGAAGACCGCCCTGCTCTCGTCCTACGAAATGGCGTGCTACGATACGCCGCTGCGAGGATCGCGGCTGGTCATCGAGGATGTGCCGGTGGTGATCTTTTGTCCGCATTGCAAAGTGCAGCGCCCTCTCGGCTCGGTACAGTTATTTTGCTGCGGTGAATGCGGGACCCCGACTTCAGAGATCGTTCAAGGCAAGGAACTCGAGGTGGTTGCGCTGGAGATACAGTGATGAGTCCGGAACCCCGGTTAGTGGAAGTTCGCAAGAACGTGCTGAAGCAGAACGACGTGGTAGCCCGCGCGCTCCGCACCCGGTTCCGATCTGCGGGAGTGTTCGTGGTGAGCCTGGTTTCCAGTCCGGGCTCGGGCAAGACGGCTTTCCTGGAAAAGACCCTTACCTTGCTTCGCCCCCGTTGCCGGGTGGCCGCCCTGGTGGGAGATCTGGCCACGGAAAACGATGCGGCACGCCTGGCTCGCAGTCAGGCCCCGGTCAAGCAGATCATTACCGGGACACTTTGTCACCTGGAGGCCGCCATGGTACAGAATGCCGTGGACGAAGAGGAATGGGACCTCAGCCAGTTGGACTTCCTGTTCATTGAGAACGTGGGCAACCTGGTTTGCCCCTCTTCCTACGACCTGGGCGAGGATGTTCGCGTGGTGCTGCTGTCGGTGACCGAGGGTGAGGACAAGCCGCTCAAGTATCCGACGATTTTCAACGGCGCAGACGTGGCCATCATCACGAAGAGCGACTTGGCGGGCGCGGCCGAGTTCGACTGGGAAACCGCGCACCGCAACATTCAGGCTGTCCGGCCTGGCATGCGGGTATTCGAGCTTTCCGCCAAGACCGGCGAGGGATTGGATGAGTACTTGGAATTCCTGGTGGCCCGCCGGGCTGAGGCACGAACGGCAGCCGCGGTCTAGGTGGGCGGAAGTAGAAGATTGGCGGACTCGATGGTCCGGTCGTTTCTAGTAGGTGGCGCGTCCACCGCTCAGATCGAATACCGCTCCCGTCGTAAAGGAGTTTTCCTCAGATACGATCCAGGCGACCATGGCGGCGATCTCATCGACTTCGAGAAAGCGGCCTCGCGGAATCTTGGACAGCATGTAGTCAACATGCTCCTGCGAGATCTGATCAAAAATCCGCGTCCGGGCTGCTGCCGGAGTGATGCAGTTGACCGCAATGTTGTGATCAGCCAATTCCTTTCCCAGTGACTTGGTGAGCGCGATCACCCCTGCCTTGGCCGCGCTGTAGGCGGAAGCATTGGGATTTCCCTCCTTACCCGCAATGGACGCCACGTTGACGATCCGGCCATACTTCCGCTGAAGCATGAATGGTATTACGGCGCGACAGCACAAAAATACTCCGGTCAGATCGACGTCAATGACCTGCTTCCAGACCTCCACGGGATAATCCCAGCACTTCAGGGTGGGGCCGGAAATGCCAGCGTTGGCGACCAGAATATCGATCCTGCCGAACTTTTCGGCGGTCGACGCGGCCGCACTGCGGACATTCTCGGCATCGGTCACGTCCGCGGCCACGGCGTCGATGGTGCCGCGGGGACCAAGGTCTCGTACGGCGGACGCGAGCAGTTCCTTGTCCCGGTCCCAAAGAGTGACCGAAGCGCCGGAGGAAAGGAAGCGCCGGGCGATGGAGAATCCTATGCCTTGCGCTCCGCCGGTTACGACCGCGTGACGATTGCTCAGATCAATCTGGTTCATTGGATTCAACTCTACGGAAGCGAACGATATTGCACAATACAACACAAAACGTCCCAGACTCTTTTGAGTCGTGGGACGTTTGTCGAACAGCCCTCCCCCGAAGTCTGCTCAACCACACCATACAACCGGGGAGGGTCGGTGAGAATGGCCCGTATGGGCTACTGTGGAAATCCGTAGTGCGGGCGGAACGGCCCTTCGACGCGAGGCAGCCACGGCGGCCCCATCGCTTGCGGATGGGCGGACTGGTCGGGCCGGCGTGAGGAGCCATTGACGATGGAGATGACAGGCGGGATACACTGCTGCAAGCTGTGGTTCATGCCGCGTCGGGGTGTGAATGTCCATGCGTGTCACGCGGATCTGGCGGAAGGAGTTGGGCCGGATTGTAATCGTCTTCCGATGAGCGAAGAAAAGCACAGTGGCATCAAGTGGATGGACGTGCTGTGGCTCGTCTTCCTGCTGGGTCTGGCGGTGTTGCCGCCGGTGGGGGAGCGGCACAAGCAACTGGCGTTGCTCGCGATTGGCATCGTGCAGTTGGCCGAAGGCAGAATCATTGCGAATTGGCCGCGCTATGGGCGCGCCGTCGTGGTTCTGGTCAAAATCATCCTGGCCACCCTGCTGATCAATCACACCGGAGAGCTGGGCATCAACAGCAGCTACTATCCGATCTATTACGTTCCGATCGTGACTGCGGCCATCTACTTCGGGCCATGGGGCACGTTGCTTTGGACGTTGCTGGCTTCGACGGCCTACTGTGCGTATCTCTATCCCGCGCTCCAGGAATACACTCTCACCCCGGCCGGTGCGGCTGAACTCGCCATTCGCATCATGTTCTTCTTTTTGGCGGCAATCGTGGTGAACCGCTTCACCATCGAGAACCGCCGGAAGACGATGCAATATCAGCAGGTGGCCGAGGAGTTGACCGAAGTCAACCGCCAGCTGGAACGTGCCCAGGCGGAAGCCCGGCGTTCCGAGCGGCTGGCCGCCCTGGGGCAGCTTTCCGCAGGGCTGGCGCATGAAATTCGCAATCCGCTGGGTGTGATCAAGGGGTCGGCGGAAACCCTCAACCGCAAGCTGGAGAACTCCAATCCTCTGGCCAGCGAGTTGGCGGGCTACATATCGAGCGAGGTGAACCGGGCGAGCGCGCTGGTGACCCGCTTTCTCGATTTCGCGCGCCCGTTGCACACCGAAACTCGTCTCCAGTGCGTGACTGACCTGATTGATCAGGCTCTGAAGTCCGTGGCGGAGCATTGGAAGGGAGGCACCGTGGTGGTGAGCCGGGAATATCAGAAAGATTTGCCCCTGGTGCCGCTGGACGAAAATCTTTGCGAGCAGGCGTTCCTCAATCTGGTCCAGAATGCGTATGAGGCCATGGGCAGTGAAGGTGGAACCTTCCGGGTAGAGGTTTCGGACGTGAGCCCGAACGGGCGTAGGGGAGTTCAGGTGCGGCTGAAGGATAGCGGTCCCGGCGTACCGCCGGAAATGCGTGAGCAGATTTTCAATCCCTTTGTTACGACCAAGAAGACCGGCGTCGGGTTGGGGCTTTCGATTGTTTCCAAGATTGTGGATGAGCATCAGGGCACTATCCGCCTGGAGAATGCGGACGAGAAGGGGGCTGGTTTCGTCATCTTCTTCCCCGCGGTGGAAGAGATTCGGCAGGAATCTGGAGGCTCATGACGAGCGCGAATGCGACCATTCTGATTGTTGAGGATGAGGCAAAAATGCGCCGCCTCCTGGAACTCAATCTGGGAGATGACGGGTTCCGCACCTTGTCCGCGGAAGATGCGGAAACCGGGTTGAAGCTGCTGCAGAACAACTCCGTCGATCTGGTAATCACCGATCTCAAGTTGCCGGGAATGAATGGGCTGGATTTTTTGCAGGCGGTGAAACGCTTTCAGGCGGCGCTGCCCGTGGTGGTCATGACCGCTTTCGGGACGGTGGAGACCGCGGTCGAAGCCATGAAGGCGGGCGCGAGTGACTATGTGCTGAAGCCGTTTTCTCTCGATGAAATGCGGATGGTGGTGCACAAGGAGTTGGATGTACAGCGCCTGCGGGTGGAGAACCGCTCGCTGCGCGAAGCCCTGAAACAACGCTATCAGCACCCCAATCTGGTGGCGCGCAGCGCCAGGATGCAGGAGGTGCTGGCCACGGTGGAACGAGTGGCCCCGACCAACTCGACCGTGCTGCTGGGCGGGGAAAGCGGCGTGGGCAAAGACCTGGTGGCGCGTGCCATCCATGAGAAGTCGCGGCGGGCCTCCGGGCCGTTCGTCAAGATCAACAGCGCCGCGATTCCGGAAAATCTGCTGGAAAGCGAATTGTTTGGTTACGAGAAAGGCGCCTTTACCGGCGCGACCGGCAGCAAGCCGGGAAAGTTCGAACTGGCCGATAAGGGAACGCTCTTCCTCGACGAAATCGGCGATGTGCCCCCGGCGACGCAGGTGAAGCTGCTGCGGGTCTTGCAGGAGCGCGAGTTCGAACGCCTGGGCGGCACCAAGACCATCAAGGTGGATGTGCGGCTGGTGGCGGCCACCAATCGGGACTTGCGGGCGGCGCTGGAAGACGGGACGTTTCGCGAGGACCTCTATTACCGGCTGAATGTTGTGCCCATCGATATTCCCCCGCTGCGCGAGCACAAGGAAGATATTCCCGAGCTGGTCCATCTGTTCCTCTCGCGCTTTGCCCAGGACTCGGCCAGGAAAATCAGCAGGGTCTCGCCGGAAGCGTTCAAGATGCTGATGGACCATCATTGGCCGGGAAATGTTCGCGAACTGCAGAACATCATGGAACGGGCGTCGGCACTGGCTGCCGGCCCCTCATTGGAAGGCAGCGATATTCATATTGATTCGCCACGGGGCAAGGCAGCGGACTTTCCTTCCAGTCTTCTTCCCGAAGGCATGACCCTCGAACAATGGGAAGACGAGATGATCCGCGAAGCTCTGCGCCGCGCTCATGGCAACAAAAGCCGGGCGGCGCGCCTGCTGGGACTTTCGCGCAATGCGCTGCGTTACCGGCTCACGAAAATCGGAATTAGCGACGAGGGGGAGAAGGAGAACGAGGAACAGGCGCACTGACGCTTTTGGGATCGCTCCGCTCAATCGCGCCGTGGAAGAGCGGCGCTCCAGCGCCGCGCAGCGAGGCAATCTGAGTCAGGCTTCAGCCCCGGTGGCGCCACTAGGCCTAAAGGCCGACCTCCGGTGGCACGAGAACGCGGCCCTAAAGGGCCGCTCTTCCACAATCCCGCGTCACTCGTTCGGGTCAAGGCGCGGATCGGGAACGGATGCCTGCCGGTGGTTCAAAACCACCACATCTGGCTGAGCCCGGCCAGGGCTGCATGCCTGACGCATCAAGGCCGTTTGTAGCTCTCCCAAGCTACTGAAAAAACACCACTTATTTTGCATCTCCCGGACCCAGTTTGGCATGGCAACTGCATTGTCAGTCATGCGCGAGTTTCTTTCGCGAGAGGTGGGCCATGAAAAACCGATGGGTATTAATGGTTGGAACGCTGCTCTTGGGCCTGTGTGCCATGACTATGGCACAGGAACAACCCGCGCAGCAGCAATCCGACGTCCCGACCGGCGTGGGACGCATCAGCTTGATCCATGGAGATGTTTCGACGCAGCGCGGTGATTCCGGAGATTGGGCGACTGCGGCACTGAACCAGCCCGTGGTGAGCAGCGACAAGGTTTCCACCGGCGTCAACTCGCGGGCCGAGGTGCAGCTTGACCACGGAAACATCGTGCGGTTGGGCGACAACACCCTGACCGGCATTGCGGGCCTCTCCCGCAATCAAATTCAGATACAGGTCGATCGCGGACTCGTCGACTATTCGGTTTTCAACGGCAGCGAAGCCGCGGTTGAGATTGATACCGCGAACGTAGCCGTCCGTCCCGATCAGAGGGACGGTGTTTATCGCATTGAAGTGAATTCGGAGGGCGAGACCTCGGTAATTGTCCGCAAGGGCTCGGCACAGATTTCCACGCCCCAAGGCAGTACTCAAGTGGAACAGGGCCAGATGGCTATCGTGCGCGGCGTGGGGGCCGACACCCAGTACAAGTTGGAAAACGCACCCTCCAAGGACAGTTGGGATTCGTGGAACATCGAGCGTGACCATACGATTCTCAACGCCCAGTCGTGGAGAAATACCAATCGCTACTACGTGGGTTCAGAAGATCTCGATGCTTACGGCCGCTGGGTGACGGTTCCGGACTACGGTCCAGTGTGGGCGCCCGCGGCAGGCCCAGGATGGGCGCCGTATCGCAGCGGGCGCTGGGTGTGGGAGCCGGGTTGGGGCTGGACCTGGGTTTCTTATGAGCCCTGGGGTTGGGCGCCTTATCACTATGGACGCTGGTTTGTTTACAACAGTTCCTGGGTGTGGTGGCCGGGGCCAGCCTACGGATATCCCGGGTATCGGCCGGTGTGGGCGCCGGCGTACGTGTCCTTCTTCGGCTTTGGCGGCGGCGTCGGGGTTGGATTCGGATTCGGTTCGGTGGGCTGGTTGCCGATTGGGCCGTGTGACACGTTCTATCCCTGGTACGGTCGTTATCGCTCGCGCTACAACGTGGTCAACATCACCACCATCAACAATTTTAACGGACGAGGACGCGGGTTCGGAGGTATCGCCCCGCTTCGCGCGGGTGGCGCTTACTCCAACCTGCGGCTGGCCTCGATGAACCAGAGAGTGCGTGAAGGCATTTCCACGGTTCCCAGTGGCCAGTTCGGTACCGGACGATCGCGTGCGGTGGCGGTGAACGGCGAAGCCTTTCGTGGCGGGCGCCGGATCGAGGGCAACCTTCCCGTGGTTCCGACGCGCGCGGCATTGTCGGTAAGCAACCGGCCGGTGGCGGCGTCCACGCTGCCGCGAGGCAGGGAGCAGCAACACTTCTTCTCACAATCCCGGCCGGCAGCCGCGCCGCGATCGTTCGATAAAGAAGTAGCGCAAATGCGGCAGTCCATCCAGCGCAGCGGAAATGGGGCGGGGCAGGCGTTCTCGCGGGGAGAGAGGCCCAACCAGAATTCCGCGGTCGCCAGACCGACCCCCGGAGTTCGTACCCCGGCAGGCGGCGGACTGAACAACGCTTCCGGGGCGCAACGCGCTGAAAGAGGCGGAAGCTTGAGCGACAACCAGGGCTGGCGGCGCTTTTCCGGTTCGACTTCAGGGCAGCATGAAGGCGCGGTGGGCCGGTCCGCGGGACGGTCGTCACCGGCGGTGACGTCGAATGTTCCCAGGCCGGGGAATTCTGGTCGGCCGGAAGCTTCGACCAACGACGGAGGCTGGCGGCACTTCACACCGCAGTCCAGCGGAAGCTCGTACGAGCGCATGAACGGCGGCCGTGTTTCCGGTCCCGACTTCTCGTCGCGCAATCAGATGTCGCGTCCGGAGAGGGAGTATGGCGGCGGGCGCGGCATGGCGCAGGGGTCGCCGCGGAGCTACTCCCGGCCGCCTTTGGAAATGAGGCAGCCGATTGTGATGCCGCGTGTTTCTGGAGGAAGGGGAAGCGCGCCGCGAGAATCGGCTCCATCACGGGGCGGCGGCGGAGGCGGTGGAGGCGGGAGCCGCGGTGGCTCGGGTGGAGGTTCACACGGTGGCAGCCCACACGGTGGGGGCGGCCGGCGCTAAGATTCTCAACTAGCATTTACTGAAGAGGACGGCATCCCGCACGGGATGCCGTTTCTGCATTGGGCAATGCGGCAGGCGAGCCCGCTTCACATCCCAAGCGTCTGTATCTTCGAAGTGCCCCATCGCTGCGAGTTCCTTGATCCTGCCGCCAAAGCAATGCTACGTTACCAAAATGGCCGCTCGGATTCGTGGGAGAATCACGCACTGGATTTTCGACCATCTACTCTGGGACACTGCGGGCACGGCGGCTACAGGATTCTGGGGAGGACTGTGGGCGACCCGAAAACTCCTAGTCGCGGTTGTGGGGGCGGGCTTGCTTACCTGGCGGGAATGGGTCGAGCACCATCCTCCTGAAATCGTGATCGCGGCGCTTATCCATTTCGTGTTCGTATTCGCAGTGATTGCCCTTTTTGTTTATGTCAGGCTATGGTTCCGCGACAAGAAGTCGCTCAGTGAATAAAGGTTTAAACTGGTCTTCGTGCCGGCAGAACAACGGAATAACGGGCAACTGGCCAGGAAAACGAGATCCGGCAGGAAGGCTGGTTTTCTGGGGCATCACTCGCTGAGTATCGTGAGCGTTGCCGTGTTGCTGCTCTGGACCATTCTCTATTCCGTCTCCAGCCCCAAGACCCACTGGGGCTCGTTCTTTGGAAATGCGATTGCCGACTGGTCAGGCGTGGTGGTCACGGTACTGGCCACGAAATATCTGTATGAACGGGGCTCGGCGGAGAGCAGGAAACCGCCGCAGAGTTTTCGGAGCCCGGCCTGGGAGGCGATCAATAATCATTCCCTGACGCTGTTCCTGCTGGCCACCGGCGTGTGCTGGGTCGTCGTCTACAAGCACGCCGACCCAGGGTCGAAATGGGGACAAGTCGCCGGAAACATCGTCTCGGAGTGGACCCAGATTCTGGCGCTGGTGATTTTGACCAAGCACTTGATTGAGACCCACTCCAAGGAGAGCAGGAAATGAGCTCACCGGTCAGACCCTGCCGGTCAGTGCCAGGATCACGACGATGAGTAGCACAAGGCCGAGCCCGCCGCTTGGGTAGTATCCCCAACTGCCGCTGTAGGGCCAGGTCGGAAGGGCGCCGAGCAATAAGAGCACCAGAAGTACGATCACGATCGTTCCCATGGAAGTCCTCCTTGCATTTTTTCACAGCAAGTTTGCTCGATAAAGTTACAGGTGGGACAGGACTGGGACAATCAGGGCGTTCCTGTAATCGGTGGAACATCTCCACGTAGGCAAGGATTGAAAAAACGGGAGATGCCAATCAGTCCTAACTTGAGGACGGACTCACGCTGACCTCTCGGCCGAGTTTCTTGCCGGTGACCTCCGCGTGACCGACCACACGCGAGGTAATCGGAAAGAGCGCTGTCGGTTACCGGTGAGCGGCACGCAAACACAGGCCTAAATCAGAAAGACCTCAAGTCCGCCACCGTCCAGGCAGCCCCCGCAACCAGGAAAGTCAGGGCGCATTCGGACCAGTTGAAATGCGCCTTTGGATGAGCGATCAGGTGCGGAACCCAAACCAGTACGCCAAAGAGTGCCAGCATGAGCGTCATCAGACGAATCGCAAGCCTTGCCTGGCGATGGATGAGAATGGCAACCGCCGCGAGTCCAAACGCGACCGTTGTGAGTATCGCCCAAAACATCTGGTTGGGCGGAATCCACTTTGGAACCAGTTGAGCTGTCTCGCGAGGCAAGAGTATCTGGCCCAACGTAAATGAAATCGCACAGACTCCCAGTCCAAAGCGCGCCAGTCGGCCGAACGATAGCGCCCTTACTGCGTTCTCCTCAGTCGCGGCGAACAGTGCAACCGCGCCGCAGAGTATGGAAAAGAACACGAAGAAGCTCCCTCCATAGCGCTCATAAATGTTCGATGCGGCAATGATGTCAGGGATACAAGCCAGCGAAAAACATAAATAGACAACGCCCAGTACGACCGAAGCCAAGCGCCCGGTGGGCGGGTACATTATCCCAATCCCACCGGCAATTTGAGCGGTCATGAGACACCCGCCGATGAGGGCGCCGAAAGGCAGGCTCCAGATATGTTGCAAGTTTTGCCAGGTGTCAGCGTCGTGCCACATCAGTGCGATGACGCCGAACAGCACCGCCGCCGCGCCAAAGACGATCCGTCCGTACAGCGCTGTCTTCATGCAGAGAAAGTAACAGATTCTCACGGCTGCAAACAGCGGCTTCGCAGTGCCGTGAACGACCAGGTTGGGATGGAATCGCCGGACTAAGGGAAACGTTCCCCAATCTTTTGACGAATAGATTGGTGAACGTCCCGTCTGTCCCCGCCTTGCCCGTCCGATACTTCGGAGTACCGGGCAACCGGCATGCGCTCGCACACTTTCGTTTCACCGTGAGCAATCTCTGGCACCACGTCCTCAGACGACGGAGCCAGAAAGGTCGCCTTAAGTGGGAACGAATGCAACGGCTCATCCGCCGCTGGCTGCCTCCGGCCCATATCTGCCATCCTTATCCCTCGCGCCGTCTGCGCGTCACCACCTGAGGCAAGAGCCGTATGCGGGAAACCCGCTCGTACGGATCCGCGCGGGGGGTACGGAGCAATCCGTATCCCTACCGCGACACCCCTCCTCCCCGTGCGCAGCACGGCTAAAAACCCTCAACCCCGCTACCACCCTCCGGGACCACCAAAAACTCACCCCTCACCGTGCCGGAATCACCACACTATCATCGCTGTGTCATACACTTGCGGTCAGCATCAGCAAGGTTCCCGCCAAAGGGCCGATCAAGGCCAGCAGCCACCACTTGGAACCGCGCAGTGCCGCAGCTATCGCCGCAGCCGTTGCCGCTACAAGGATCGCCGGAAGCAACACAAACGTGACGTACGGGCTCCTTGTGAATGCATTAGGACCGAAGGTTGAGTGCGTATAGAGCCAGAAACATGCCGACAGTACGACGCTAACGAGGCCTAGGCGACTTCCTCTATGTTGAGTCATTGGCATACACCTGCCCGGTCGGAACCGCAGTGAGCAACCGGCCCTAACCCGAACTGACCACCAAAGGGATTGTGCTCACCCACATGCATATCACCTTGGGCTTGGGGAACACTGAGCCAAGGTTTGAGATTAATCTGAAACACGTTGAAGTGACCTGAGTCCGCACCAGTCCAAAAACTTCCCTTACTGCGGTACTCGTCCATGCCTGCATTTTCTCCAGCGCCGTAGTTGCGAAAATGTGCCTTTTCCAGCGCAGCTTCCGCTTCGGTTACTGTTCCGGCGAACGTCCAGCTTGCATTCAGTCGTTGGTTCCCAGCGCCGTGATCCTCGAATGTGAAGCTGAACTTGTCGCTGAGTTCGCCGGCGGGTGGCCCACCCTTTCTCCCAACAGACCACGAACTTCGAGGGTGCCCCATCCTTTCGCGTTCTGTGCGAAAGGGTGGGTGTGTCCATCGTCACCGGCAGAGTGGGGAGCACGGGTTTATCGTCCGCATCATGCCGAGGCGACCCTCAAACGTTACTACGGCTCTCGTGACCTGCACTTTATCACTTGCAGC
>JBOGLD010000076.1:0-17892 GCA_050745885.1 Terriglobales bacterium | reverse complement strand
GTTGCGTACGGAACGGTACGCTGCCCAACCACAAATGTCAATGAACCAGAGCGCGAATCAGTGCCTGCCGCTCAGCATCAAGATCGCAAGCAGGACAAGAAACAGGCCCATCACCCGAAAGATAACGGTCATGATGGTGGTGTTGGACTGCGCTCTGTTCAAAATCTTTTGACAGGAGGCCGAGGCTTCAGCTATCTTCTCAGGGATGAGTTTTCTTTCCCATCTCCACCGTCACCATCATGTGCACGACATGTCGGCGGGGGTGCGTTGAGGTAGGGTAGCTCACTCACAAGATTCGGCCCGCTGACGCGATTCGCGACAGCGGGCATTTTGTTTCTAGCCATAAATTTGGAGACGCGATGAACCAGGGAATTGATTTCGACAAGATGCAAGGGCTGCGGCCCGCCATTGTGCAGGATGCGGGCAGCGGCGAAGTGCTGATGCTGGGCTTCATGAACCGGGAGGCGTTGGAACAGACCCTGCGGGCCGGGTACGTCACATTTTTCAGCCGCACCCGCAACCAGCTTTGGACCAAGGGTGAGACTTCCGGCAACCGGCTCGAAGTGGTTTCGGCCGCGACCGATTGCGACCGCGACACGGTTCTGCTGCAAGTGCGGGTGCTGGGGCAAGGCGTGGTGTGCCATACCGGGACCCGTTCCTGCTTCACCGAGAGCCTGCCCTTGAGCAAAGAACCGGCCCAGACCGAAGGATCGCTGCCATGAAGCTGCGCATCGGCATTCCTAAGGGGAGTCTGCAGGAAGCGACTCTGCAGTTGTTTGCTCGCGCCGGGTTGAACGTCTATACCAACGGGCGGTCGTACTCGGCCAGCACCGCCGATCCCGATGTCGAGTGCATGCTGATTCGCGCCCAGGAGATGGCGCGGTACGTGGAGCACGGAGTGCTCGATGCCGGACTGACCGGGCTGGATTGGGTGATGGAAAGTGGACTCGAGGTTGTGACCGTCGCGGACCTGATCTATGCCAAGCAGAGCCGGGGCAAAGTGCGTTGGGTGCTGGCCGTGCCCGAGGCGTCCAACTATCAGCGTGCGGAAGATCTCGCCGGCTGCATCGTTGCCACTGAGCTTGTGAATGTGACGCGCAATTATTTTGAAAAGAAAGGTGTGAGCGTGCGAGTGGAATTCTCCTGGGGAGCCACCGAGGTCAAACCTCCAACCCTGGCGGACGCGATTGTGGAAGTCACCGAGACCGGCAGTTCGCTGCGCGCCAATCATCTCCGCATTCTTGACACTCTGCTCGAATCGAATACCCAGATCATCGCCAATACTTCCTCCTGGAAAGATAGCGACAAACGCCGGAAGGTCGAAAACCTGGCCGTGATGTTGCGGGGCGCGATGGAAGCGCAGGGCCGGGTTGGTCTGATGCTGAACGTCCGCAAATCAGACCTGGCTGCGGTCCTCGGTGTGCTGCCGGCGCTGCAGAAACCTACCGTGGCCACGCTGAGTGACGATGCCTGGGTCGCGGTGAACACCATTATTGAAGAGTCGGCGGCCTGGGAAGTCATCCCCCGGCTGAAGGCGGCGAATGCCGAGGGCATTGTGGAATATCCGCTGAACAAGGTGGTCATGTGATGCGGATTCTCGAAGGTCGGGCTGCCGAAAGTTACGTGCGGAAACTGGAGCGGCGCGGACAGAAGCTCGACTCCGTCGAGCCGCGCGTGCGCCGCATGGTTCAGAGCGTGCGACGGGACGGCGACCGGGCGGTCCGGCAATACGCGGAACAGTGGGACGGTCTGGGCGCGGGCGAGTCGTTGCGCGTTTCGAGCCGCGATATGCAAACCGCGTTGAAGACGGCATCACGCGAACTGCGGATGGCGATCGAGACCGCGGCCGGCAACATTCGCAGTTTCTGCGAGTGGCAGAAACCCGCGGACTGGCAGCGCGTGCAAGACGGCCGGACACTTGGGCAGTTGGTGCGCCCGCTGGCTTCGGTGGGTTGCTACGTGCCGGGCGGGCGCTATCCTCTGCCCTCAACTTTGCTGATGACGGTGATCCCGGCGCAGGTCGCGGGAGTGCAGGACATTCGAGTGGTTTCACCTCGGCCCGCCCCGGCCACGCTGGCGGCTGCAGCGCTTTTGGGGGTGAGTGAGTTTTACCGCATCGGAGGGGCGCAGGCGATTGCGGCGTTGGCCTACGGCACGAAAAGCGTTCCGCGGGTGAGCAAGATCGTGGGGCCGGGAAACCTGTTCGTGACCACGGCGAAGAAAATTGTAGCGTTCGATTGCGCCATCGATTTTCTGGCGGGTCCGACGGAGGGACTCATTCTTTGTGACCATGGCGAGCCATCCTTCATCGCCTCCGATCTGGTGGCCCAGGCCGAACATGACCCGGACGCTTTGGTGCTGCTGGTCACGCGGTCGAGGAAGCTGGCGCGTTCGGTCTCACAGTCGGTAACGGCGCTGGCTCGCGGAAACACGGTGGCGCAGCGGTCGCTCCGACAGCACGGAGCAGTGCTGCTGGCCAAGTCTTCAACCCAGGCCATTGACTGGACAAATTCCATCGCTCCGGAACATCTGACCACCGCCCGCGAGCTGCTGCCGCGAATCGAGAGCGCGGGATCGATTTTTCTGGGCGATTATTCGGCCCAGGCCGCCGGGGACTACGGGTCCGGGCCCAACCATGTGCTGCCGACCGGGGGCATGGCCAGGTTCCGCGGCGGGCTGAGCGTGCTCGACTTCGTGAAAGTCATGACGGTGCAGGAAATCTCGCGCCCGGGCTTGCGGAAGATTGCGCCGTCCATTCTGGCTCTGGCTGCGGCTGAGGGGCTTCGGGCCCATGGCCGGTCGATTGAATTGAGATGCGAATTGAGGCGCGGCCATGCTTGAAGCGCGTTCAGCCGTACGCCAGTTGAAGCAGTATCAGCCCCCACTGGGCGATCGGTCCGGGTTGCGCCTGGATTTCAACGAGAACACGGGCGGATGTTCGCCGCGCGTGATTGAGCGGCTGCGGACGTTGCAGCCGGAACAGCTCGCTTGCTATCCGGAACGCGAGCCGGTGGAACACGAGGTGGCATCGTTTCTGGGATTACGGCCCGAACAGGTGCTGTTGACCAATGGGGTGGACGAGGCTATTCACCTGCTTTGTGAGGCTTATCTGGAAGCGGAGGATGAGGCGCTGATTGTGGTCCCGACCTTCGCCATGTACCGGATCTGCGCGGGCGCGACCGGAGCGCGGGTCATTTCAATTCCTGCGGACGCTGATTTTCGCTTTCCTACTTCCAAAGTGATGGCCTATACGACCGCGCCGAAGACGCGATTCATTGCCATCGCCAATCCGAACAATCCGACCGGGGCAGTGGCATCGACCGAAGACCTGTTGCTGATCGCCCGCAGCGCGCCCCAGGCCGCGGTGCTGGTGGATGAGGCCTATTTTGAATTCCATGGCGAGTCGCTGCTGGAATACGCCGGCCAGGTGCCCAACCTTTTTGTGGCGCGGACGTTTTCCAAGGCCTATGGGATGGCAAGTTTGAGAGTAGGCGTACTGGCGGGCGCGGTGGAGCAGGTGCAGAATCTGCGGCGCGCCTGTTCGCCCTACAACGTGAACGGAGTGGCGCTGGCATGTTTGCCGGCGGCGCTGGCCGATCAGGAATACGTTCGCCGGTACGTAGCGGAGGCGCAGGCCAGCCGAAACCGGTTGGAGGAAGAATTCCGGGTGCTCGGAGTTCCCTTCTGGCCGAGCCGGGCGAATTTTGTTCTGGCGCGGATCGGGTCTCGGCACGCGGACTTTGTCCGCGGGATGCGAGCGCGCGGAATTCTGGTTCGCGACCGATCCTCCGATTTTGGTTGTGACGGGTGCGTTCGCATCACCGCGGGCTGGCAGGAACACACGGAACCCCTACTGGGAGCGCTGCATGAAACTCTGAAAGAGATTGGCTGGGGAGAAAGGACGCCGGCATGAGACGGGCTTCGATCGAGCGCAAGACACAGGAAACCAAAATTCGAGCGGTGCTCAATATCGACGGGCGGGGCCAGTACAAAGTGTCCACTGGCATCCGGTTCTTTGATCACATGCTGGAATTGTTCGCCCGGCACGGCGGATTCGACCTGGAGTTGCAGGCCCAGGGCGATCTCGATGTGGACCAGCACCACACCGTGGAAGACGTGGGCATCGTGCTGGGAGAGGCATTTCACAAGGCGCTGGGGTCGAAACGCGGCGTGCTGCGCGCCGGATATTTTGTCATGCCCATGGATGAAACCCTCGGCCTGGCGGCCGTCGACTTCGGCGGACGCGCAGCCAGCGTGGTGGACACGAAAGTACGCCAGCGGCTGGTGGGCGACCTGCAGGCTGAGCTCGTTTATGACTTTTTCGAGGGCTTTGCCCGGGGGGCGCGCGCCAACGTCCATGCGCGTGTGCTGTATGGCCGCTCCAGCCACCACAAGATTGAATCCTTGTTCAAGGCTTTCGCGCGGGCGCTGCGGGCCGCCTGCTGGCGCGATCGGCGGATGGCCCGCCTTTTGCCCAGCACAAAGGGATTATTGTGATCGCCATCATCGACTATCAGGCGGGAAATCTGGCTTCGGTAAAAAAGGCATTTGACCACCTCGGTTATGAGGCGGCAATTACTGACGACCCTGCCGCGATCGCAAGCGCCAGCAAGATTGTTCTTCCGGGTGTGGGGCATTTTGAGGCCACGACCGCCCTGACCGGGCCTCTGCAGCAAGCCGTGGTCGAAGCCATCGACCGGCAAATCCCTGTGCTGGGCATTTGCCTGGGGATGCAGTGGATGTTTGAGTCCAGCCAGGAAGCCCCTCAACTTCGCGGCCTGGGCCTGTTCGCCGGGGAATGCGAAAAGTTTCCGGGTACGGTCAAGTCCCCACACGTGGGCTGGAACCAGCTGCAGGTCAGCGGCGCTTCCCGCCTGCTGCAAGGCCTTCCCCAGGATTCCTTCGTGTATTTCACCCACTCCTACCGGGCGCCGCTGGTCGAGGCTACGGTCGGCAAGTGCGAGTATGGCGGAGATTTTTCCGCGGTGGTGGAGCGCGGGCAACTTTTTGGCGTGCAGTTTCACCCGGAGAAATCAGGGACGGCGGGGCTTCAGCTTCTGCGCAACTTTTGTGAACTGTAGATGGTTGGACCAGCCATGTTGACCAAGCGCATTATCGCCTGCCTGGATGTGGACGCGGGACGCGTGGTCAAAGGTGTGCAATTTTCCGACCTGCGCGACGCCGGCGATCCCGCGGAATTGGCTCTGGCCCACGGCCGCGCGGGCGCGGATGAAGTTGTGCTGCTGGATATTTCCGCGACCTATGAGCATCGTTCCACCCTGCTCGAGGTCGTGCGCCGGATGGCGCGTGAGTTGTTCATCCCGTTTACGGTGGGCGGCGGCATACGGTCGCTCGACCATGCGGCGGCTGTGTTCGACGCCGGGGCGGATAAAGTCGCAGTCAATTCCGCCGCCCTCGCGGACCCGGCGCTGATCGGGCGAATTGCCCAACGCTATGGTTCCCAGGCGGTGATGGTCGCCATTGATGCTCTGCGCGTGGGCAACGGCAACGGCATGTCCTTCGGGGTCAAAGCAACTGGAGGGCGGCATTCTACCGGACGCGATGCGGTGGAGTGGGCCAGCGAGGCCGAGCAATGCGGGGCCGGCGAGATCTTGCTTACCTCGATTGATCGCGACGGCATGCGCGACGGCTTCGATTGCGAGCTGACCCGAGCGGTGGTGAGTGTGGTCAACATCCCCGTGATTGCCTCGGGCGGAGCAGGAGGAGCAGAACACTTCGTCGATGTCTTCCGCGACGGGCAGGCCGATGCGGCCCTGGCGGCATCGATCTTCCACCTGGGCATCACCCCGATCGGCGGTCTCAAGCAGCAGTTGCAGGCTGCCGGAATTCCCATGAGGTGGCCATGCTGATTCCTTCGATTGATCTGATGGGAGGCAAGATCGTTCAGCTGGTACAGGGAGAAAAGAAGGCGCTGGAGTTCGACGATTTCGAGCCCTGGCTGGAGCGCTTTGCCAGGTATCCCCTGGTTCAGATCATCGATCTTGATGCCGCGATCGGCTCGGGAGACAACCGCGAACTGGTACGGTCTCTGCTGCGGCGGCTGCCTTGCCAGGTGGGCGGCGGGATTCGCACGGCTGAAAGAGCGCAGGAAATGCTGGCCGACGGAGCTCTGCGGGTGGTGGTCGGGTCGTCGCTTGTAAAGGATGGAAAGATTCACCGTGCCTATGCCGAGCAGCTTGCTGCCCGCGTAGGAGCGGAGCGGCTGATTTTTGCGGTGGATTCTAAACGGGGAAGAATCGCGATTCGGGGATGGCGTCAGCTTACGGAGATTTCCGCGGCGCAGATGATTCGCGCCCTCGAACCCTGGTGCGACGGCTTTCTCTACACCCACATCGACACGGAAGGACTACTACTGGGCCTGCCGCTGGACGTGGTCTCTGAACTGCGAAGCGTGACCAGTAAGCGACTGATCGTGGCCGGCGGCATCCGGACACAGGAAGAGGTCGATCGCCTGGACGCCATGGGCATCGACGCAGTGGTCGGAATGGCCATTTACCTCGAACTGCTGAAAGTGTGAAGCCCTCGGACCTGCACACTGGGATACCTCGGCTCCTTTGCGTCCTTGGCTGTACTCTTTGCGTCCTTTGCGGTTAAGGCTTTTGGTAACAATGTCAAACCCTTAACCGCAAAGGGCGCGAACACACCCTGACTCGCCAAACCGTCTTGTCCGAGCTGCAGCCTGGCGGTCCGGGAAGTATGCTTCCGTTCTCTTGTTTATAATCCTGTTCAACGTTAGCCATTGTTGAACAAGGAGCCCTTGGCACTCGACGAGAAAATCCACGAACTGCGGCGGGAGAAGCTGAAGCAGATTGCTGCTCTGGGACAGCAGGCGTATCCGCGCAAATACGAATTCACCCACACCATTCCACGGATTCTGGCGGAGTACTCGGAGAAAACCGCCGAGCAGCTCGACAATCCGCGAGTCAACGTGCGGGTCGCCGGGCGCATCATGGCTATCCGGCTGATGGGGAAGGCCGGGTTCGCGCACCTGCAGCAGGACGGGCAGCGGCTGCAAATCTACGTGAAGAAAGATGCGGTGGGAGACAAGGGGTTTGAGCTCTATAAGCTGCTCGACCTAGGCGACCACATTGGAGCCAGCGGATATTTATTTCGCACCCGCACCGGGGAACTCTCCGTGCATGTGGAAGAAATCACCTTTCTCTCCAAGGACCTGCTGCCGCTGCCCGAGAAATGGCACGGGTTGACCGACGTTGAACTGCGCTACCGGCAGCGCTACCTCGACCTGGTGATGAACCCCGAGGTGCGTGAAGTTTTTCTCAAGCGCAGCAAGCTGGTGCAGTCGTTGCGGCGCTTCATGGATGCGCAGGGATTTGTCGAAGTGGAAACGCCCATGATGCAGCCGATCGCGGGCGGGGCGGTGGCGCGGCCCTTCGTCACCCATCACAACACGCTCGACATGGATCTGTTTCTGCGCATCGCCCCTGAGCTCTACCTGAAGCGGCTTACGGTGGGCGGGCTCGACCGGGTGTACGAGATCAATCGCAACTTCCGCAATGAAGGGCTGGGCTGGCGCTGGAATCCTGAGTTCACCATGCTGGAGTTCTACCAGGCTTATACCGACTATCGCGGCGTGATGGACCTGACCCAGCAACTCATCGAGCAGGCTGCGATAGATGTAACCGGCGGGACCAAAACCAAGTGGGGCGAGGATGAGATCGATTGGGCCAGCTCGAACTGGCGGCGGATGACCATGCGGGAGGCCATCATTCAGCATTGGCCGGAAGCCGCAGGCGCGAAGCCGCAGATGTCGGATTTTTCGTCGCCCGAGGGGATTGAGAGTTTGGTGAAGCGTTTCAACTCGGTGCACTCGCATGTCGCCTACGATCCGAAAGAGCCGGCAGGAAAGACCATCGCTGCGCTGTTTGACGCCGCGGCGGAGGAATACCTGGTTCAGCCCACCATCATCTACGAGTTCCCTACTGCGGTCTCGCCACTATCCAAGCAGAAGGCGGACGAACCTGATTGGACCGAGCGCTGGGAAATCTTTGCCGGAAAGATGGAAATTGCCAACGGCTTCAGTGAACTGAACGATCCCGAAGACCAGCGCCGGCGGTTCGAACAGCAATTGCAGGAACGGGAGCGGGGCGACGATGAGGCCCACCAGATGGATGAGGATTACATCCGCGCCTTGTCGTACGGCATGCCGCCGGCGGGCGGAGTCGGCGTCGGAGTGGACCGGTTGGCCATGCTACTGACTGACTCGCATACCATCCGCGACGTGATCCTGTTTCCGCTGCTCCGGCCGGAGAAATCCGGAACCACGGAGGACACCGAGGACGCGGAGGGATAAAACGCTCCTCCCACCTGCTAGCCAATCGGGAATCGGAAACGTCTAACTGGCGGGAGGAATAACCTGTATGAAGCAAATTCTTGTCTTCTTGGTTCTGTCCCTGTCATTTCACGCCTTCGGGCAAGACAAAAAGGGGCCGCCGCCGACCCTCAAGAGCATCCTGCTGGAGCAACTGCGGACCACCCACAACCAGAAAGAATGGTTCGTGCCGGCAAACACGGCAGTGGAAGGACTCACGCCGGAGCAGGCCAGTTGGCGGGACGGCAAAGGAAATCACTCCGTCGGGCAACTCGCCAACCACCTGGTGTTCTGGGACCAGGAGGAACTGGCAAAATTCAAAGGCGAGCCTCCGGTAAAATTCAGCGGCGACAACAACGAAACCTTCAACAATTTTGACAGCAAGAAATGGGCCGCCACGGTACAGCAACTCGATCAGGTCATGACGGACTGGGAAAAAGCCGTGGAAGCCGCGGACGACAAGAAGTTGCAGGACTGGTACTCCATCATCGCGCACATCGGCACGCATAATGCATACCACATCGGGCAGATCGTTTACGTCCGCAAAGAGCAAGGATCATGGGACCCGGAGAAGGGCGTCAAATAAGGAAGATGCCTGGGATGCCGGATTTCTCCGGGACGGCTCCGGCTTTACAATCCCCAAGGGGCAATCCCGGGAGGCTTGATGCGCGCCTGTCTGCTGGTAGCTGTTGTCGTCACCTTTTCCCTGACTCTGCTGGCGCAACCTTCGGGGTGGCCGCCGGCGCCGGGCCATGTCACGTTGGAGCTGTGGCCCCACGGCGCGCCTGGCGCCCCGCCCAGCCCCGGACCGGAGATGAACACCACCACCGCCAAGGACCATATAGTCGGCGGCCGCCCCGTCTACCGTGTCGGCAACGTCTCGACACCGACGCTTACGCTCTATGCGCCCAAAACCAACGACACAGGCGCGGCTGTGGTTGTCTTTCCCGGAGGCAGCTACCGTATTCTCGCCATCGATCTCGAAGGCACCGAGGTATGCGACTGGCTCAACTCCATCAACGTTACCTGCGTGCTGCTGAAGTATCGGGTGCCCGATTCCGGCCCCTATCCCAAATCGCCGGCGGCGTTGCAGGACGCCCAGCGCGCGCTCGGCATCGTCCGCGCCCATGCCGCGGAGTGGCACATTGATCCACACCGCATCGGGGTGCTTGGATTCTCCGCCGGTGGGCACCTGGCCGCAGCCCTCAGCACGCATTTCGAGAAGCGCCTCTACGATGCGATCGATGCCGCCGACCAGCTTGACTGCCGTCCCGATTTCGCGGTGATCATCTATCCCGGCTACCTGGCCCTGTCCGAACAGAACTTCGCGCCCAACCCGGAAATTCATGTCACGGAGAAGACGCCGCCTACGATTCTCGTGCAGGCCGAAGACGACCCGGTACACGTCGAAAACTCCATCGTGTACTTTCTGGCCCTGAAGAACGCCAAAGTCCCTGCGGAAATGCACCTGTACGCCCAGGGGGGACACGGCTACGGACTCCGGCGCACGGCATTGCCGGTCACGGCCTGGCCCGAGCTGGTGAAGACCTGGCTGCACACGATTCAGGTACTGCCGTCAGCGCACTGAGGCCAATAGGTACCCGGCGAAATCGGCTTGGGAATTAAGACAGCTGGAGGTCCCACCATGTGCAGAAACATCAAAACCCTCTTCAACTTCGATCCGCCGGTGACCGGCGAAGAGGTCCGGGCGGCATCGCTCCAGTTCGTGCGAAAGATCAGCGGCTTCAACAAGCCGTCAAAGGCCAATGAAGCCGCGTTCCTGGGCGCGATTGAGGAAATCGCGGACGTCTCGACTCGCCTGCTGCGTGCGCTCGAAACCACCGCTCCGCCAAAGAATCGGGAGGAAGAAGCAGCCAAGGCGAAAGCTCGCGCGGCGGAGAGATTTGGCGACTGAAAAGCTCCTGATTCACCCGATGGCTCCATCCGCGTCAGTAACAATTGTCTCGGTTGTTATTCGGTTCGTCGCGGGAACAATTCTTTCGGCGCGTTCGTCTATTGCGATACATCTAAAATCGAATGTCTATGCGCTTCGACTTCGATTCCGAAACCCGGCGGCGGCTGGGCTACCGCCTGATTGACCACATTGACTCCTTCTTCTCTTCCCTGCCGGATCGAGCGGTGCAACTTCCGCTGGAACAACGCAGCTATGGGCCGCTGCACGATTCGCTTCCGGAGACCGGCGACGACGCGGAAAGAGTATTGGACGAACTTTGCCGCGAGCTGGTGGAGAAGGGCTTTCACGTTCCCAGCGCCAACTATTTCGGGCTGATGAACCCTACTCCCACGTATATGGGAGTACTGGCCGAGGCGTTGGTGGCGGGACTCAATCCGCAACTGGCGACTCTGGCACGATCGCAGCTGGCGTCGAAGATTGAACTGGAGACCGTGCGCTGGATCGGCGAACGTGTGGGCTGGCCTGTGGAATTCAACGGAACATTCACCAGCGGAGGCAACGAAGCCAATTTCAGCGGCCTGGCTTTGGCGCTGGCATCCAAATTTCCGGACGCGGTGGAAGAAGGCGTGGCTGCTATCGGCGGCCAGCCGGTTTGTTACGCTTCGGCGGAGGCGCACCATTCGCTCGACAAGTCCGCGGGGTTGTTGGGGATTGGACGCAAGGCGCTGCGGCGTATTGCGGTCAACGAGGCTGCGCAACTTGATCCCGATGAACTGGAGCGGGCGATTGGGCAAGATCGTGCCGCGGGGCGGAAGCCGTTCTGCGTGGTGGCAACGGCGGGAACTACGAACTCCGGGAGCGTGGATGACCTGGTCGCCATATCGGAAGTCTGCCGCGAGCACCAGTTATGGTTGCACGTGGACGGGGCTTACGGCGGCGTGGTGATCTTTTCCGATCAGCACCGCGAGCTGGTGCGGGGCGTTGAGCGCGCCGATTCACTGACCATCGATCCGCATAAATGGCTGGCCATGCCGTTTGCCGCCGGTGTGATTCTGACCAGCCATCCCGAGACTCTGGAGCGGGCGTTTTCCGTGGCTGCGCCTTACATGCCGAAAGCCGCGGGGGCGCAGTTGCCGGACAACTCTCGCATCAGCACGCAGTGGACGCGGCGCATGAACTCGCTGAAACTCTGGCTGACCTTGCGGGTACACGGAAGGCAAGCGTACGAAGAACTGATCGATCGCCAGTTCAAGCTTTCGAAAAGCTTTGCCGGCTGGATAAAAGCATCTGAGGATTTCGAACTGGCTGTACCCCCGACGCTCCCGATTGTAATGTTTCGGCTCAAATCGGGCCGATTCATCCCACAGCAGTTGGCCGCCGGCCACGACGCGATCGTGCAAGACGTTACCCGCGAAGGCAGCCGATGGATCTCAGAGACCAAGGTCCGGGGCCGGAGCGTGCTGCGCATGATGGTCATCAGCTATCTGACCGAGGAGCGGCATCTGCAAGGTTTAGAAATTTCTTTAACGAATGCCGCTAGAAATATGAATTCAAAGGATTACCAATGAGCCACAGCCTGCAAAAAATCCCCACCCGTTCGCCAGAACCGCGAGCATGGGGCACCCGCAGGTATCCAACAATGCACTAGGATTGGTGCAGTGGCCGGCCTAGACTTTTCCTCAGTTCGGGCTCATTACAGGCAGCGCTATCGTAGCGTCCTACTGCCTCCTGGACGCTGGGTCGGTAGCGCTTTGCTTTTCTGCTCGGAACCACCCTGCTGGTTCTGCCAACGCCTCACTGCTTCGCACTCGCCATGCGTTCGTCCCACATCCAAGCCGTAGCCACAATTTCGTCAAGCGACCGCGTGGCCTTCCAATTCAGCAGCTTTTCAGCGCGCGTGGGATCGGCGACCAGTTCCGGAGGGTCTCCGGGACGGGGCGGCGCCATGCGACTGGGCACTTCACGGCCGGTGACCCGCTTGATGGCGGACAGAATCTCGCGAACCGAATAGCCGCGGCCCGTTCCCAGATTGACCGCCTGCGAGGTTCCACCGGCCAGGTATTCCAGCGCCAGCACGTGGGCCTCGGCCAAGTCGCTTACATGGATGTAATCGCGCACGCAGGTTCCGTCAGGAGTGGGATATTTGTCGCCGAAAACCTCCAGCGCCGGACGCCGGCCACGGATGGCTTCAAAAGCCGAGGGAATGAGGTGAGTCTCGGGACTGTGCATCTCGCCGATGGTTCCAGATTCATCCGCCCCGGCCGCGTTGAAGTAACGAAGATTCATATAGCCCAGACCGTAGGCCGGACCGTAGGCCTCGAGGGCCTGCTCAAAAATCAATTTCGTCACGCCATAGGGATTTACCGGGACGCGCGGCAGATCCTCGGTGATGGGGACTTTTGCCGGTATGCCGTACACGGCACAACTGGAGGAGAAGATAAATCTGCGGACTTTAGAATCGAGCACCGCGTTCAATAAGGAGACGCCGTCGAGCACATTGTTCTGGAAATATTTTCGGGGATTGACCACCGATTCTCCCACGTAGGCGTGGGCGGCGAAGTGCATAACGGCATCGACCCGGCGCAAGACCGGGGCCAGCTTGGCCGTGTCCGAAATATTGCCCACGATCAATTCGAAACCCTGGGCAAGTTCAGCGTGGCCGGCGCCCAGATTGTCGTAAATAATGGCCTCGTAGCCGTGGCGCTTGAGCGCCAGCGCGGCGTGACTACCGATGTATCCTGCTCCTCCGACGACTAGAACGGCCAACGGGGTGTACCTTTCTCTCTGACTTTTGCTGAGGTAAGGTTGGATTCTAGCAGAGGCCTCCGCAGCCCTGACCGGGGACGGGGCCGGACTCCGGAAAAGCCAGCTGACGACCCGCGGACAATTTCAGTCTTCCCTGCTTCTCCGGGGGTTTCCCGGCACCACCATGGATAGGACTCTTGCATCGGCGATCTTCGTTTGGCCCAGCGTCCGGCCCGGCGTTTTGCCCGGCGTCCTGCCCGGCCGCTTGCCGGTCCTGGCGTATTTCGGATCCACGATGTCGGCCAGGGTAGTGTGCTCCAGGATCTTGGCCGCCGCATTCCGGACTTCAAGGAAGACCTGATAGAGGGCGCGATGCTCAAGGTCGCGATCAATCAGACTGCGCAGCTGCTCAGCATCGCCGAAAGGCGCCAGCGGGCCGTCAATCAGTCGAATGATCTCGCTGAGGCGAATTTCCGCAGGGGGACGGCGCAGCTGATATCCGCCCTTGGCGCCGCGCACACTCTCAACCATGCGGGCATTCTTCAATTCCAGAAGAATGAGTTCCAGAAATTTTTCCGGAAGCACCTCTTCATAGGCGATATCGCGGATGCGGATGGCTCCCTGGTTGTAGTGGCGGGCCAGCATCATCATGGCCTGCAGGGCGTAAAGGCCTTTCTGGGAGATTTTCATATCGCCCTATTATTAGATAAAACCCTATCGGGTTGGTAGAGTTTACTTGGGTCTCGGCTGGGGTAGTGTCCTAATTTGTCAGATCAGCTCGAATGCGCGATCTTAACTTTGCGCTCTTTGCGGATCTTCTTTGCGCCCTTTGCGGTAAAGGGTTTGATCTCGCTCGAGTCATTCAAGACTCGACTCTTAACCGCAAATAGCGCCGAATCAGGACACTACGCGACAAAGGCTAAGCTATCCGCAGGACCTGGACCGTGATATTGTCCGGGCCGCCTCTTTTTTTTGCGGTCTCAACCAGAGTATCGCAAATCTCGGCGACGTTTTTCCCCGCGACCGCATTTTGAATCTCGTCCTCACTGAGCAGGCTCCACAACCCATCGGTGCAAAGCACGAGCACATCTTCGGACTGGAGAGTGACAGGTTCCGCCGGCGAATCGGGAGTGATGTTGTTACCAGCTCCCAGCGCGGCGGTCAAGATGTGGCGCTGGGGATGCGATTCGGCCTCCTCGGCGCGGAGGACACCGGTCTCGACCAGCCGGCTGACGTAGGAATGGTCGTGGGTAAGGCGCGAGATGGACGAACCGCGCACCAAATATAGCCGGCTGTCCCCGACGTGGGCGAAATAAAGCTGGTGGTCGATCAGAACTATCGCGGTACAGGTGGTTCCCATCCCGTGCAAGTCGGGATACTTTGCGGCGTATTCCTGGATGCCGGAGTGCGCGGCCTGAAAACCCTGTAAGAGCCAGGTGCGCGGGTCCCCATCGCCCGCATTGGCATACACCTGTTCGATGACCTCGACCGCGATGCGGCTGGCTTCCTGACCGCCTTCGTATCCGCCCATGCCGTCCGCCACAATGGCCAGCCGGCCCTTCAGCGGGAACTGCGGATCGCTGGCCGGTTCCCAATAGGAATAGCGGTCTTCGTTGTTTCCTCGCTGGCAGCCGACATCGCTGAGGCCCGCCAGCTCAACACCGGGCCGAACTTTCATTCCACCCCTTGCTTACTACTACGTAAATACCCACGCGGACTCTGGATTATACCGGACGGGGCGCAAATCGATAGCGAAGGTTGACAGGACTGTTCTCGAAACGGAAAATCAACGGGACCGTCTGGGACTATGACGATGCCCTCACACTGTCCTACAATGCCTTCTGCGAGACAACCACGATCGAGAACGGGGAACGCCCAAGGCCAATGGCAACCGCCGCGACAGTAAATGGACAACAGGAGCACGAACGGATTGGCCAGGCTGCCGGTCCGTGCGTGATCGTGCTTTTTGGAGCTTCGGGTGATTTGACCAAGCGCAAACTGGTCCCGGCCCTTTATAACCTGGCAAAAGCAAATCTGCTGCCAAGGAGTTTTGCGGTCGTCGGTGTGGCCTTCGACGATTTGAGCCGCGAGCAGTTTCGCGACCAGGTGACGGGCTTTCTGCAAGCCGGCGACCGCGGCACCGAGGCCTGGGAATGGTTCACCCAGCGGCTCTATTACCAGCGCGGCGAATTCGGCGATGCGGCCACGTATTCAACCCTGGCCGCGCAACTCGCCGAGGTCGATCGGGAGCATGGCACCCAGGCCAACTATCTGTTCTACCTGGCCACGGCGCCGAAGTTCTTTGCCCTTATCGTCCAGCAATTGGGCAACGCGGGACTCTCCAACCAGAAAGATGGATGCTGGCGGCGGGTGGTGATCGAAAAGCCCTTCGGGCACGATCTCGACTCTGCCAAGGCCTTGAACCGCGATGTTAAAGCGGTGCTGGCGGAAAACCAGATTTACCGCATCGATCATTACCTGGGCAAGGAGACGGTGCAAAACATCATGGTGTTTCGCTTCGACAACGCCATCTTCGAGCCCATCTGGAACCGTCGCTACATCGACCATGTACAGATCACGAACGCGGAGACGGTGGGGGTAGAACTCCGAGGCGGTTACTTCGACACGGCAGGCACGCTGCGCGATATGGTCCCCAACCACATCATGCAGCTGTTGAGCCTGACCGCGATGGAGCCGCCGGTATCTTTCCAGGCGGACGCGGTCCGTAATGAGCAGGCAAAGATTCTGCGGGCGGTGCAGCCGTTGGACTCGGAGGATGTGCTCTATTCCAGTGTGCGCGGGCAGTATGGCGAAGGAGTGATCGGGGGAGAACAGGTCCCCGCTTACCGCTCCGAACCCGGGGTTGCTCCGGAATCGAAAACCGAGACCTTTCTGGCGATGAAGCTGAACATCGACAACTGGCGCTGGGCAGGAGTCCCATTCTATATCCGCACCGGAAAACGCCTGGCGCAGCGGCACACGGAAATCACGATCCAGTTCAAACGCACCCCGTTCGAGATTTTCCGCAACGCTCCGGTGCACAATCACACCAACCAGCTGGTCATGCAGATCCAACCGGTGGAAGGGATCTCGCTCAGCTTCGGGGCCAAGGTTCCCGGCCCGGTCTTGCGGGTGGGGTCAGTGGACATGAGCTTTGAGTACAGCAAATACTTTGGCGCGGACGCCTACACGGGTTACGAAGTCTTGATCTATGAATGCATGATCGGAGACGCCACTCTTTTCCAGCGCGCCGACATGGTGGAGGCCGGCTGGAGTATCGTGGACCCGATTCTGGACGTGTGGCAGGCCCTGCCTCCCCGCCGATTTCCCAACTATCCCTCGGGCACATGGGGCCCGGCGGAATCCGACGAATTGCTGGCCCGTGACGGCCGGCAGTGGAGGAAAATCGAACCATGATTCTCGCAGGCGACATTGGCGGAACCCGCACTCGACTGGCCGCGTTCGAAACCGAAGGCAGCAGGCTGAAATGCGTGGTCGAAAAGGCATATCCCAGCCAGGAGCGGAACGGGCTGGCAGAGGTTGTCGCTGAATTTGTCAAGACGGAAGGCATCCCGGTGCATAGCGCGTGTTTTGGGGTGGCCGGCCCGGTGCGTGGCGGACGCAGCAAGATTTCTAATCTTCCCTGGACCATTGACGCGGGCGAACTGGCGGCGCAACTCAAGCTGGCGTCGGTGGGACTGATCAACGATCTCGAGGCCTATGCCTATGGGGTCGATGCCCTGGAATCAAAAGATCTGTTAACCCTGCGGGCAGGCTCGGACGATGCGGATGGAAATCGGGCTGTGATCTCAGCCCGCACCGGCCTGGGTGTGGCGGGCCTTTATTGGGACGGCTTCCGGCACCATCCTTTCGCTTGCGAAGGCGGGCATACGGATTTCGCTCCCCGCAACGATCTGGAAGTCGAACTGTTCCGCTACCTTCTGAAAAAGCATGGCCACGTGAGCAGTGAGCGGGTTCTCTCCGGACCGGGCATCAAGAACATTTATGACTTTCTTCGCGACAGCAAAAAGGCCGAGGAACCGGCGTGGTTGAAAGAGCAGATGGACAAGGCACACGACGCTCCGGCGCTGATATCGAAAGTGGCCCAGGAAAAGAAAGCCCCGATTTGTGAACAGACTTTTTCTATTTTCGTGAGCCTGTACGGAGCCAAGACCGGAGACTGCGCCCTGACTTTCATGTCAACCGGAGGAATTTTCATTTGCGGCATTATTGCCGCCAGGAACTTGAGCCAGATGCAGACCCCGGCGTTTATGGAGGCGTTTCTAAGCAAAGGTCGCATGCGGGGGTTGCTGGAGGACATGCCGGTGAAAGTCGTGCTGAACGACGATTGCGGCATCATAGGCTCCGCCCGCTACACCCTGATTCAGAAGGCGTTTGGAAAACCCAAGAGCGGGGCGGCATGAGAGAGTAAGCAGCATTTGGCATTTGGCATTTGGCTTTAAGCTAAGTGCCAATTGCTAATTGCCATTTGCTTCCCGCAGCAGTTGCAAAATGCCGTCCAGGGGAATCCCGACCCAGGACGGCCGGTTGTTCAGTTCATATCCGAGCTCATAGACGGCTTTGTCGAGAAGGTAGAGGTCAAGCAGCAGAGCCAGTTCCTCCCTATCCGTAGGGATGAAGGTCGCAGTCCCGGAAATCTCCAGATACGCTTTCAGAAAAGCTACGGATACCCATTGTTGCCAGTATCGGGCCCAGTCTCCCAAGACCCGCACTTCTTCCTGCGGCTGTCTTTCACTATTGCCCTGCTGGAGCAGAGGCGCGTACGCGGCATAGTGGAACGAGCGCAGCATGCCCGCAACATCCTGAAGTGGAGAGCGTTTCTTTCGCCGTTCGGCAAGGGTACGCGCGGGTTCGCCCTCAA
>JBOGLD010000075.1:0-17511 GCA_050745885.1 Terriglobales bacterium | reverse complement strand
TGGGCGAGGTGCTGATGTGAGTGATCAACGCGGCCGGCTTTACTCCGGCAGCCATGGCTTTCCTGGCCGCTTCGGCGGAGAGCGGCGGTTGCTTCACCGGTCCCTGCAGGTCCGGGTTGACGATGATCTGCCGGTCATAACGCAAGTCCACCGATTCCAGTTTGTCGAACTGCTGCTGCCATTCCTGCAAGTGCGTGACGTAAATCCTGTAGCGCTCGAGATAGTGGGAAGATCCCAGGTGGACGAGCACTTCGCCGGCGTGATTATTGGCCGTCACTTTCACGTCGTCGGGATCAGAAAGATCGATTTCGCTGAGCTCCTGCGAGTAATGCGCGCCGCCGCCGTCGAGCTGCCTGATCACGTCGTTGTAGATCTTCATGCGGGCGGTGCGGGTGGAGGGTGGCTCGCCGTTATTCATGCCCACGATCACGGGGAAGGAATACTTCTTCCTGGCCGGTAATTCCATCAGAGTGCCGACGGCGTCGGTGAGCAGTATCCTCGAGCCGACGCGCGCGAAGGCCACCGGAGTGCGCTCGTGGATTTCCACCTTCAGCCGGTTGGGGACGAAGCGCATGACGCTGGCGGATTCGACCCACGGAATCTGTTCCAGCTGTGCTTTCCTTTGCGCCAGTGGCACGAAGAAAATGTTGCGGCCAATGTCGCCACCCATGACTTCCATTACTTGTGAGCGGGTCACGTTCTGCAGTCCGCTGATGTCGATGTCGTCGCTGGATTCAACCCTGAATCGCCAGGAACGCTCACCGTAGTGATAAAGAGCGGCCACCGTCAGTCCACAGACGAAGATGATGCCGAGGGCGACAGCGGCCCAAGTCAGGCGGGTGACGGTTCTCTTAGGAAGTGAACCACGACGAACGGAGACGCGCTTCTGCACGCGGAGGAACGGAGGTTCCTGTTCCACGTCCAAGTCGAGCAGGCGCGCATCTTGCTCTTCTTCGCGCCCTGGCTCGTCGGCCAGTGGGTACAAGTCTTCCTGCGAGATGGTGGGGCCGGATTTCCGCGCCATCAACTCAGGTCAATTGTCGTCGGGGAATCGCTGAGCAAAAACACTATAACTGCTTTTGAGCAAGAGAGATAGAAAAATTTGGCGGGTTTTGCACAGGCCGGATTGCTGTTCCGGATCAATGTCGAGCGCGAGGCTTCCTCCAGCTAGAAAGTGTCAACCTGCGGCAGGGGAGGCTGGGGAACCTCGATCACCAAATTTTGATTCGGCAAAACGATCGTACCAGGGACCAGACTCAGCATCCGGACTCGGACTCTCATGCCCTGCAGGCGGGCCATTTCCGCCTGACGACGTACCATCGTGTGTTGCACGCATGCCAGCCGGGCCCGAACCTCGGCCACGGCGCGCGGTGAACGCGTCGAGTCGTTTTCGCCGCAGCCCAGCTCCAGGCCCGCTATTCCGGCAGCATTGGCCGCGATTTCAGAAGCCTGCGACACCAACGAGATGGAGTGGTCCACGAGGCCTTCGCCCCAGGTCCGGTGCTCACTCACGAATCCGCTGGTCGTGGCCAGCGCGAGCATCCCCAGCGTCATCCAGTACATCAGTTTTTCGGATTCCATGGCATTTCCCTTTGCCGATTTAGACGAACCAGGGAGAGACTCGTTATCAGTCGCGGGTTGTTTTGTGAGCGGGTGCCGAGGGAAAAAACCACTTCAGGGAGCCGAAACTGCCGCCCGCGGTCGGGATGAAGCCGCCTCAGTTCCCTGCAATTTTGCCAGAATCATGGGGCCCAACTGGGATACACTGCCCGCGCCCAGGGTCAAAATCATGTCTCCCGGCTGAGCCGTGGCGACAATCAGGGCGATCCCATCGGCAAACGAAGCCGCGTACGATGCCGCCCGCTTGCCCTCTTCGCGGATCTTCTGTGCCAGAAGCTCTCCGGTGATGCCTTCGATGGACGCCTCGCTGGCGGCATAAATATCGAGGACTACCAATGAGTCGGCATCCTGAAACGCGGTGGCAAATTCGTCCATGAGGTCTCGGGTGCGGGTGTAGCGGTGAGGCTGAAATAGGACGTGGACCTTCCCAAAACCGCACTGCCGGGCTGCGGCCAGGGTCGCGCGAATCTCGGTAGGATGATGGCCGTAGTCGTCAATCACACTGACGCCGGCGGCCTTGCCTCGCAACTGGAACCGCCGATCCACGCCCCGGAAGTTTTCCAGTGCCGCACGGATATCGTCGGCCTTGATGTCGAGACCGATTCCCACGGCGATGGCTGCAGTCGCGTTCAGGACATTGTGCGCTCCGGGCACCTGCAAGCGGAATTCGCCAAGGTCGCGTTCCCCGTAGAGCACGCGAAAATGGCTGATCGGCTGCTGTGCAGCGGATTCCAAGGTGGTCTTCCCCAGTTTGATCTGAAAATCTGAGCCTCGCCGAGTGCCATAGCTCACGGTGCGGCGGCGAACTTGCGGCAACAAGCGGCGCAGTGGTGGGTCGTCATTGCAGACCACGACCACCCCATAGAAAGGGACGCGATCCATGAAATCGAGGAACGCCTTTTTCACGTCGCGCATGTTGCGATAGCAATCCATGTGCTCGCGGTCAATGTTGGTGACCACCGCAAGCACCGGAGAAAGCTTCAGAAACGATCGGTCACTCTCATCGGCCTCGGCTACCAGGTACTCCGACTTGCCGGTGCGGGCATTGGAGCCCATAGCGTCCACGCGCCCTCCGACGACGACTGTTGGGTCAAGGCCTCCAGCCGCCAGTACGGCGGCAATCATGGAAGTGGTCGTGGTTTTGCCATGCATGCCGGCAACCGCGATGCCGTACTTCAGACGCATCAACTCAGCCAGCATCTCGGCGCGGGGAATTACGGGAATGTGGAGCTTGTGGGCTTCCACCACCTCGGGGTTTTCCGGCGCGACCGCCGAACTGGTGACCACAACCTCCGCGCCGGCGACATTCTCGGCGGCATGGCCTTCGAAGACAGTTGCGCCCAGGCTGGCCAGGCGTTGGGTCACGGACGAACTCTTCAGATCAGAACCGGAGATCCCATAGCCGAGGCTCAGCAGCACTTCGGCAACGCCGCTCATGCCGATACCGCCGATACCCACGAAATGGATGCGCTGGATCTTGGCAAACATTTAAGTCTTCCAGTTACCTGAGCCCGTCATCGTTAGCTTGTCATCCTGAGCCTGTCATCCTGAGCCTGTCATCCTGAGCGTAGCAGACCGATTCGCTTGCGAATCGGTCTGCGGAGTCGAAGGACCCCTACCTCCGAACGATCTGCCGCCGTCGTGCCCGGCATATCTCGTAAAGCATGCAACAGCCCAAAACCCCCCACGCCCCGAGCATTCGATTTCATATAGGGGTCCTTCGACTGCGTAACTGCTTCGCTGCGCGAAGCAGTCACTCCGCTCAGGATGACAGTTCTTCTACTCCTGCCAGCCGGGCCGCCATGGCGGTTATATCGCGGGCCGCGTTCGGGTGCGCCAGGCTTTGCGCGGCATCGCTCATACGCCGCAGCCGTCCGGGATCACCCAGCAAGGCGGCAATGGTATCCGCCAGCCATACCCGCTCCAGCTTGGTTTCTTCTACCACCACCGCGGCGCCGGCGCGCTCCAGTGCCTGGGCGTTGACCCGCTGATGGTCGTCAGCGGCACGCGGAAAAGGAACAAAAACCGCCGGCTTGCCCGCCGCCGTGATTTCGGCCACCGTGCTGGCGCCTGAGCGGCATAGCAGCAAATCGGCTCGAGCGAAGAAAGCGGGCATATCGGTGATAAAGGGAAAGACTTCAGCCGATAATCCTGCCTGCTGATACGCGGCCTGCGCGTCATTATAGCCGCGCTCTCCGGTCTGGTGGATGATGTGAATATTCGGAATCTGCTTCACCAGTTCGGGCAAACACCGGATCATGGCCTGGTTGATGGCATTCGCGCCCTGGCTTCCGCCAAAAACGAGTAGGGTGGGAGTGGCGTTCTCAGTCGGCTGGCCGGCAATTTGGAAAAATGCCTCACGCACGGGTACGCCCGTGACCTCGGCATTCCGGAAATATTGCGCGGTCTCTTCGAAATGAACGGCAGCGCCCGAGGCCCATCTCGCCACCATGCGGTTGGCAAAGCCCGGGACTACGTTGGGCTCGAATACGAGGGTGGGCGTGCCCTTCAGGATGGCTGCCAGCATGGCTGGGCCGGAAGCATATCCGCCTACCCCAATCACGATGTCGGGTTGAAATTCCGCCAGGATGCGGCGCGCATCCCAGACTGCCCGGGGCAAATCGAACAGAGTCTTCAGCCGGGTCTTGAGACTAACCTTATTCAGGGCACCAACTTTGACCAGGTGCAACTCAAATCCAGCGGCAGGAACCATCCGGTTCTCGATCCCGCGCGCTGTGCCGATGAACCATACTTCGGCGTCGTACTGCTTCTGCAACTCGTGGGCAATGGCCAGGGCAGGGATCACGTGTCCGCCGGTGCCGCCGCCTGCCAGAATTGCCCGCATGTTGTGACTATAAACCGGAACTCGCAAGGGCAGGTGCGGGTCCGGTTGACGCTTTAGGGGCGCGGGCATTCATAATCCCGTCGGTATTTTCTTTCTCCACGAGGGCCGCATGCATCGATTCTTGGGCATATCTCTGATCTGCATAGCAACGCTGGCTTCGTCCGCTGGGACAAACAATGCCGTGCCTTTTCAGATCGACGAAGAGCATACGAAGTGGATCGACAACGCGCTTCGTTCGATACAGGGAATAAAAGTTGGTGAAACAAGAGTCGAGCTGCTGAAAGTATTCACCACTGAGGGGGGCCTATCGACTACTTCGCGGCGAACCTACGTCTATCGCCACTGCCCCCGTATCAAGGTTGATGTAAGGTTTGCAGCCTCTAGTCGGGACCAGGAACTGCCTACCGACAAGATCATAGAGATCTCGCGCCCATACCTTGAGTGGTCCGTCATGGACTAACGGCCGCCGGTGAAACACGGACGGAATTCCAGACCACGCCTCGATATACTCAAGACCATGAACCAGGAGAAGCGCGACCGCGAACTCGGAATGGGGCGGCGCATTACTCGCCGCGATTTTCTGAACGGCGTAGCGGTAGGGATCGGCGTTCTGGGCAGCGCTGGGCTGACCGAACTGGCTTCAGGCGCTGCGACCGGCGATAGCGCAGGCCATTCTCCGGGGGAAGTCTACCCGCCGGCGCTCACGGGGATGCGAGGCAGTCAGCCCGGCGCCTTTGACGTTGCCCACGCCCTGCGGGATGGAACTTTTTGGGGAACCGCCGGAAGCCCCGCCGACACACGCGAGACGTATGATCTGATTGTCGTGGGCGGCGGCATCAGCGGGCTGGCCGCAGCTTATTTTTACCGCCAACAGGCCGGTCCAAAGTCCCGCATCCTCATTCTCGACAATCATGACGACTTCGGCGGCCACGCCCGCCGCAACGAGTTCCGCGTGGGGAAGCGCCTGCTCCTGAGCAACGGCGGGACCCAGTCCATCGAAAGTCCGTCAGAGTACAGCGCGGTAGCGAAGGGCGTTCTCCATGATCTGGGAATCGAGACCAAGAAATTTTACAAGGCCTACGACGAGAAACTCTACGCGCACATGGGGACAGCCTGCTTCTTCGATGAGCAGACGTTCGGCGAAGAACGCCTGGTGCCGGGCATGGGCACGGTTCCGTGGCCGGAGTTTCTGGCAAAGACTCCGCTGCCGGGAAGGGTGCGGCAAGAGATTGCGCGGCTTTATACCGAGAAAAAAGATTACTTGCCCGGCCTTTCGCGCCAGGAGAAGCAGGCCCGCCTGGCCAGGATCAGCTACGCTGCGTTCCTGACTGAGATCTGCCATGCCGATGCCGCCGTTCTCCCTTTCTTTCACACCTACACCCACGATTTGTTCGCCGTGGGAATCGAATCCATCTCCGCACTGGCCTGCTATCGAAATCCTGATGATTACGGGGCGTACCAGTATGCGGGCTTCGACGGCATGGACCTCGGAGAGAACCAAGAAGACGAGGGTGAGCCTTACATTTTTCACTTCCCTGACGGCAATGCATCCATTGCCCGTCTGCTGGTCCGTTCCCTGGTTCCAGCATGCATCCCGGGACACACCATGGAAGACATCGTCACGGCCCCAGCCGACTATGACAACCTGGATCGGCCTTCGTCTCCCATTCGTCTTCGTCTGAACGCTACGGCCGCGCGGGTACGGAATGTTGGTCCACTCCATGCGGCGAAGGTAGTGGAAGTCGATTATGTGCAGAACGGCAAACTACAGAAAGCCAGGGGAAAAGCCTGTGTCCTTGCCTGCTACAACGGCATGGTTCCGTATCTCTGCACGGAATTGCCGGAGGCGCAGAAAGACGCACTGCACTATGGCGTCAAGGAGCCCTTCATCTACACTCACGTCGCGATTCGCAACTGGACGGCGTTTCACAAGCTGGGAATCCGGCAGATTATTTCGCCCGGCGGGTATCACTGCTTTACCATGCTGGATTTTCCCGTCAGCCTGGGCAGCTATGAGTTCCCCAGCAGCCCTGAGGAACCGATGGTGCTGTTCATGTTGCGTACGCCCTGCCAGCCCGGCCTGCCGCGCCGGGTTCAATACCGCATGGGAAGATTCGAATTGATCGGCACGCCATTTTCCACCTTCGAACGCAATATCCGCGATCAGTTGCAGCGGATGCTGTCGCCGGGGGGCTTCAATTCGTCCCGTGACATCGCCGCCATCACGGTCAATCGCTGGGCGCACGGGTATGCGTATGAATACGATTCTCTTTCGGACCCGCAGTGGGCGCCGGAGGAACGTCCCTGTGTGATCGGCCGCCGGCAATTTGGACGCATCTCCATCGCCAATTCTGACGCCGGCGCCAGCGCTTACACCAATGTAGCCATCGACCAGGCCTATCGAGCGGTCCAGGAACAACTGAAGAGCTCATGAAGTCGCCAGCGACCCTGACCTGTCATCCTGAGCGAAGTCAGCCCATTCGCTTGCGAATCGGCTGATGAAGTCGAAGGACCCCTACCTCAGCAAGAACCTGTCATCTTGGCCGACATTCGATCAAGCACCCGTGAACAACTAGGGAAGAACAACACGAGGGCGCCAGCGTCCCCGTGGACATAGGGGTCCTTCGACTCCACACGCCGATTCGCAAGCGAATCGGCGTGCTGCGCTCAGGATGACAACCGGAGTTTGCTCAGGATGGCATCTCCTGAAATGGAGTGTGTCAATCGGTTTGTTTGGTGATGTTCAGCAGGACGCCCACGCACGCGAGGGTCACAAACAGCGACGAGCCCCCGTAGGATACGAAGGGCAGAGGAATTCCTTTTGTCGGCATGATTCCCAACACCACGCTGATATTGATGAACGCCTGCACCACGACCATGCAGGTGATCCCGACAGCCAGCAGGCGGCCGAACATGTCCTGAGTGCGGAGCGCGGTGCGAACGCCGCGCCATAGAAAAATTCCGAACAGCAACAGGACCACCAACGAACCCAGCAAGCCCAACTCTTCCGCGGTCACGGCAAAGATAAAGTCGGTGTGCGGCTCGGGAAGATAAAACAGTTTCTGCTTCCCTTCCATGAATCCCAGGCCGGTGATGCCTCCGGTGCTGACGGCAATGAGCGACTGAATAATGTGGAAGCCTTTTCCTTGTGGATCGGAGTATGGATTCAGAAAAGCCAGAATGCGGTCGCGGCGATAAGCAACGTGGAAGATCAGGAAATAGAGTGGAAGCAATGACGCCGTGCCGGCATACGCCAGCCAGCGCAGGTCGAGGCCGGCGACGAACAGCATGCAGGCGGTGATAGCGGCGCATGCGATGGCTGTGCCCAGGTCGGGTTGAAAGACGATCAGGCCGAGAAACATCACCGTGGGCAAGACCGCGGGCAGAAGCGTGTTTCGCCAATCATCCATGGATTTGATGCGGCTCTCCAGGAAAAACGCGAGAAACAGAATGATTGCGACCTTGGCCACTTCCGAGGGCTGGAAGGAGAACCCGCTGAAGTGAATCCAGCGGTGCGTGTTGTGGGCCCGGTCGAAAAAGAAGACCGAAATCAGCATCAGGGTGGTCAGGCCCAACACGGAAAACACCACCCCGGGCTGCTTGTAGCGGCGGTAGTCGACCTTCATCAACACCACCATGGCTAAGATTCCGCCGGCGGCCCATCCTACCTGGCGCAACAGAAAGTAGTAGCCCGACCCGTAGCGCTCCTTGGCCATGACCGCAGACGCGCTGAATACCATCACCAATCCCACAAATACCAGGATCAGGGTGACGGTAAACAGCCAGCTATCGACGCTGACACGCTTGGCCATGGGGAATTCATTTCACCACGGAGCCAGGGAGGCGCGGAGGAGAATGTCTGTGAATTTCCGGAATGGTCTGTAACTAACTTGGTTCGCCTGATGTAGGCGCGAGCGTCCCGCTCGTGCGGCAGTGGCAATAACGGCAAAAACTAGAGAAAATGCCGGGAACGGAGAGCGCGAGCGTCTCGCTCGCGCGGCAGCGGCAATGACGCCAGGAACAAGGGAAACTGCCGGGAACCGGGAGCGCGAGCGTCCCGCTCGCGCGGCAGCGGCAATGACGCCAGGAACAAGGGAAACTGCCGGGAACCGGGAGCACGAGCGGGACGCTCGCGCCTACACTGACTCTTTGGCCAGAGAGCGGACTACTTCTTTGAACACCCTTCCCCGGTGCTCGTAGTTCTGGAACTGGTCGAAGCTGGCGCAAGCCGGGGCCAGCAGCACAATGTCTCCGGCAACGGCGCTGGCCGCCGCGCGTCGCAGCGCTGTTTCCAGGGTCGTGGAGTGGTCGACCTCGACACCCTGGACCTGGGACTCGATCTTTTCCGCCGCCGCGCCGATGGTGTAAACCCGCTTGACCCGTTGCCGTAGCAGATGGTTGAGCTGGGTGTAGTCGCTGTCTTTGTCTTTGCCGCCGAGAATCAGGTGGACATTCGCGGGGAACGATTCCAGAGCCTTGATGGTTGCATCCACGTTGGTGGCTTTGGAGTCGTTGAAATACTCCACGCCGCGAATCGTGGCCACGTATTCCAGCCGGTGCTCGACTGCCTTGAAGTTACGGACAGCTTTGCCGATGCTTCCCGCCTCGCAGCCCAGGAGGGCGCCGACACCAACCGCGGCCAGCACGTTTTCAACGTTGTGGCCTCCCTTGAGCGGGACTTCCGAAACCAGCATGATCTCCCGCTGGCCTTTGGCGTCACGAAAAAGGATCCGGCCGTCGCGCACATACGCGCCTTGTTTTACCTCTCCCTTACGGCTGAACCAGAAGACTTGCGCCTTGGTCCGGCTGGCTAGCCCGGCACAGGTGGGATCATCCGCATTCAGGACCGCGAAATCTTCCGGTTGCTGATTCTCGAAGATGCGCGCCTTGGCGTTGGTATAGGCCTCGAAAGTGCGGTGCCGGTCGAGGTGATCGGGCGTGATATTGAGCACTACGGCAACTCTTGGACGGAATGCCTGGATCGTCTCCAACTGGAAACTCGACACCTCGAGCACCACGATCGTATCCGCCTTCGCCTGCTCGACCAGGGAGATGGCGGGAGTGCCGATATTGCCGCCGACCGCGGTGGGAAAGCCCCCGGCCTCGACAATTTCACCCGCCAGCGTTGTGGTCGTAGTCTTGCCGTTAGAGCCGGTAATCGCCACGATGTTCTTGGGCAGAAACTGGAACGCCAGTTCAATTTCGCCGATCACGGGCTCGCCAACGGAACGAGCCTGCACCAGGGGCGGCGAGTCTACCGGAACCCCTGGGCTGACGACGATGAGGTCCTGTCCTCGAAAAGTGCGCTCGCCGTGCCCGCCGGTCTCAACCGCAATGCCGTGATCGAGCAGTACCGGGATCTCTTCGCCTAACTGATCTTGCGGCTTGGCGTCTGAAACCGTGACCCTCGCGCCTCGGGCTTGCAAGAAGAGGGCCGAGGCCACGCCGGACTTGCCCAGGCCGACAACGAGAACGCGTTTGTTGGCTAGATCCATAGTGCAGCTTCTGGCTTCTAGCTCCTAGCTTCTGGCTTGTAGCCCATGGTCTTTAGCTAGGAGCTAGGAGCCAGAAGCTAGCAGCCAGCAGCTTTCATCTTAGCTTTAGTGTAGTCAGGGCGAACAGGGCAAACACCAGCGACCCGATCCAGAACCGCACGATAATTTTTGATTCTGACCAGCCCAGTAGCTCGAAATGGTGGTGCAGCGGCGCCATTTTGAAGATGCGTTTCTTGCGCAGCTTGTAGGATGCCACCTGAAGAATTACGGACACCGCCTCGATTACGAAGATGCCGCCGATGAAAGGCAGCAGCAGCTCTTGCTTGATCATCACGGCAACCGTGCCAATAGCGCCGCCCAGGGCCAGAGAACCGACGTCCCCCATGAAGACTTCGGCTGGGTGGGCGTTATACCAGAGAAATCCGATGGCCGACCCGACCATGGCTCCGCAAAAAATCGTCAGTTCGCCGGCCAGCGGCATGCGCTGCAATTCCAGATAGGATGCGAAGGTGGCATGGCCGCTGACGTAGGTGAGTACGGCCAGCGCACCGGCCGCGATGACCGTGCAGCCGATGGCCAGGCCGTCCAGGCCGTCGGTAAGATTCACGGCGTTGCTCGACCCCACGATCACCAGCACCACAAAAGCCACAAAAGGTAGAAACGCCAGCGGCCAGAGCGCGGGATTGCTGACCAGTTTCTCGATCACCAGATCGGGGTGAAACTGCTTGATGAAAGGCACCATCAGTTTGGTGGAGTATGCGCCCCGGGTTTGCAGGGCGATCAGAGTGACGGCGATCAGAATGCTGACCGCAATCTGCAAGCCCAGTTTGGCTTTCGACGTAAGGCCCAGGTTTCGCCGGTTCACCACTTTGATGTAGTCGTCGGCGAATCCAATGGCGGCAAAGGCGCAGGTGGAAAACACCGCAATCCAGACGAAAGGGTTGCTCAGGTCGGCCCATAACAGAGTCGGTACAACAATGGAAATGGCGATCAGCAAACCGCCCATGGTGGGAGTGCCCGCCTTTTTCTGATGCGCCTTGGGCCCTTCTTCGCGGATGAACTGGCCGATTTGAAATTCGCGCAGACGGTTGATGACAATGGGGCCGACGATGAGCGCGGTGAAAAGCGCGGTGAGGCTGGCAAATGCCGTACGAAACGTCAAATAGCGAAAAATGCGGAACGGCGGAAAGTAGTGGAACAGCTTCAGGTACAGCAGCCAGTAGAGCAATCAGCCTCCGTTCAGTCGCCGGTCGCCGGTCTTCAGTCGTCAGGACTAGTCATCCGATGTCTTTGCCTTGCTGACAACTGATGACTGGCGACTGACAACTGCTTCCAGAGCCCGTTCCAATTTCACCCCGCGCGACGCTTTGAGCAGCACCACATCGCCGTCGCGGGTTTCGCGGACCAGCCACTCACCCGCCTCTTCCGGCGTAGCGACGAATTCCGCCTTGATTCCGGCCTCGCCCGCGGCCTCGACCATAGGCCGGGCCAGGCCGCGCACTCCAAGCAGCATGTCGATTCCCTTTTCCGCCATGTGACGGCCGGAGCGGCGATGCAGTTCTTCGCCTGACGGACCCAGTTCCAGCATCTCGCCGGCGACCACAATGCGGCGTTTCGCGGGCATCGCGGCCAGCGTGTCTACCATTACGTCCAGGGCCGTTGGATTGGAATTGTAACAATCGTTGATGATTGTGATGTTGCCCACTTGGACGACCGCCCCCCGTTTATCCGCGGGAGCCAGAGTCCTCAGGGCTTCGACGGCTTGCGAAGGACTGAGGCCTCGTTCCATTCCCGTCGCGACCGCGGCCAAGGCGTTGTAGATGTTGTGCCTGCCTACCAGAGACAGGACCGCTGGCTCGCGGCAACCACCGGCCACGACATCGAAAACCGAGCCGGCGGCGCCGCGTGATTCGATATTTTCCGCTCGGACGTCGGCCGATGGATGAAGGCCATAGCACACCACTTTGCCATGAAAGTCGCGTCCGAATTGAGAAACGTACTCGTCGTCGGCGTTGAGGATCGCGGTCCCCCAGGCGGGCAAAGACTCAATCAGTTCGTATTTCGCGTGCGCAATTTCCGCCACCGATTTGAAGAATTCCAGGTGGACCGGGGCCACGTTGGTGACCACGCCGATTTCCGGCTGCGCGATTTTGGCCAGCGCGGCAATCTCTCCCCGGTGCGACATGCCCATCTCGATCACGGCGGCCTCATGTTCGGGCTCGATTTTCAGCAGCATCAGCGGCAGTCCGAAATGATTGTTGAAGTTGCCTTCCGACTTGAGCACTCGAAAGTGCGAAGAAAGAATGTGAGCAATAGCTTCTTTCGTGGTGGTCTTGCCGGTCGACCCGGTCACCCCGATCAGAGGCTTGGCCCACAACCGGCGGACGGCGGCTCCCAGCGTCTGCAGAGCGAGCAGAGTGTCCTGCACCGCCAGCAGCCCGGTCTTCACCGCATAGCGCGCCAACTGGTCCTTGCGGACAACCGCAGCCACGGCCCCCTTTTCGAGCGCCTGCCCGACAAAATCGTGGCCATCCATGCGCTCGCCCTTGACCGCGAAAAACAGCTCGCCGGGCTGGATGGTGCGCGAGTCAATCGAATAGGCCTGGGCGATCGCCTTGTGATCGAACTCTCCGGTGGCCGAAAGGAATTCGGCGACCCTTGAAAGTGGGAGTTTCATGCACGTTTTCCGGCGGCCGCGTTGGACGACTTGCAATCGTATCCGGCATCGCGCAAAACTTTCTGCGCGACTTCTACATCGTCAAAAGGCGTTGAACCGTCACGCGTAACCTGCACTTTTTCGTGACCCTTGCCGGCGATGAGCACAATGTCTCCTGGATTCGCCTCACGGACAGCCAGCATAATGGCGGCTTTGCGGTCCGGTTCAGTCCGGTATTTCGTGCCCGAGCGTTGCAACCCCACCAGGGCGTCATTGATGATGGCGAGTGGATCTTCGCTGCGCGGGTTGTCCGAGGTCAAGATTACGAAATCGCTGCCCCGTCCGGCGGCCTCGCCCATCAGCGGACGTTTGGCGCGGTCCCGATCGCCGCCACAGCCGAACACTGTGATCACCTTGGCCTTCTGGCCTGCTTGCTGAACGAATTCCCGCGCCAGGGCAGTCAGATTTCGCAAAGCATCGTCGGTGTGAGCGTAGTCGACCACCACGGTGAAGGGCTGTTGGCAGTCCACCCGTTCGAAGCGGCCGGGTACGCGGGCGAGGGCCGCGACTCCTTGCGCGACCGACTCAGCCGCGCAGTTCCGCGAATACGCCGCACCCGCCGCCGCCAGAATGTTGTACACATTCACTTTCCCGATGAGCGGGGAAAACAATGGAATGGTTTCCTTCGGAGTGATCAGATCAAATCTGGTTCCGCGCGGGCTGATTTCGATTTTCTCGCCGTGGAAATCACCTTTGGCCAGTCCGTAGGTCAATACTTCGGAACTGCGCTTCCTGCTGACCTTTACCAGCTTCTGGCCATACTCGTCGTCGGCGTTAAGCACGGCGGCGCGGGGCGCCTCGGTGCCGCAGCCTTCGAACAAGACCTGTTTGGAGGCAAAATAATCTTCCATGGTGCGGTGATAATCGAGGTGGTCGCGGGTCAGGTTGGTGAAAACCGCCACGTCAAACGGAATTCCGTAAACCCGCTGCTGCTCGAGCGCGTGCGAGGAGACTTCCATCACGGCTTCAGTTGCGCCCTGGCCCAGGGCCTGGTTCAGAATGCGATTCAGTTCCAGCGCTTCGGGAGTGGTGTGCGGCGCGGGCAGAGTTTTACCTGCGACGTGATACTCGATCGTCCCAATCAGCGCGCTCTTGCGGCCGGCCGCGGTGAGGATCGATTCCAGCACAAATGCAGTCGTGCTTTTTCCGTTTGTGCCGGTGATGCCGGTGATGGCCAGTCGCTCGGCTGGCTTCTTGTAAAAGTTGGCGCTCAGGCGGGCCAGCGCCCGGCTTCCCTGGGGCACTTGCGCCCAGGCTACGTCGGGGCGAGGTTTCTCGGTCGCGGAGTCGGTAACGACAGCGACCGCACCGGCAGAGATCGCCTGGTCAATGAATTTGTTCCCATCGCTCGATTCGCCCCGCATGGCGACGAAAGCGTCGCCCGGTTTGATCCGGCGCGAATCATATTCCAGGCCCCCGATGCCGGGGTTGCCGCGTTGGGCGAGCACTTCCGCGCCGTACAGGAGTTCCAGGAAGGTCATTGCCTTGGATTCTATTGCACTCGTGCTGCGAATCAAGTGTCATCCTGAGCGCCGAGGATTCTCCGTAGGACGGCCACCAGCGCCGATGTCATCCTGAGGATTGAAGCCCTTCGCTTCGCGAAGGGCTTGCGACGAAGGACCTATGCATTGCTGCTTTCATCGCTCCAATCGCGCAGGAAGTTTAGCCGGCGAGGAATGCACGGGTCCTTCGCTTGCTTCCGGCCCGCTTCGCGGGACTGAAGGCCGCGCTCAGAATCACAGGTGTGGGTGGTGATTACCAGAACACAGCTACCGTCCAAACTTCACCGTCACTTGCGATCCGGACGCTACGTGGGATCCGGCCGGAGGCGACTGCTCCCGGGCCAGGCCGTCTCCGATCGCGTCCAGATCCAGCCCGCCCGCCTGGGCCATTTCGATTGCGGCCCTGACGCTCTTGCCCAGGAATGATGGAACCACGATTCCGCCCTGCTCCACATCCAACACCACCATGCCGCTGGATCGAAGGCGTGGAGGAGGTGGCGTCGCTCCAATGGGCCCGGGCCCTACCATCGCAATCTGCTTCTGCGACGGAACTGGCGGCGCGGCCGCTTCCCGCTGCCGCAAAGCCGCGGGCACGACCACGCTGGCGGCCACCTCCGGCGTGGGCTTCGCGGAAGCGCTGGCCGGCGCGGGACCTGAGTCTGATGACGGAAGGTCGGCCGCCTCCAGGGTGTCCCCAAGGCGGTCCGGTGATCCTTCTTCCACGTCCTGGTTCTGCATGCGTCGCTCGGCCAGCAGGACCTGGCGGCTGGCTGGCAGTTCAACGTCGTGGGGAGTGTGCAGATATTCCAGAACCTGCTGCGTGACCCGTTGGAACACGGGCGCGGAAACTTGTCCGCCCTGATGCAAACCCACCGCGGAGTCAAGAATTACCGCCACCGTGATGACCGGGTTATTGATTGGAGCAAAGCCGGCGAACGACGCCACGTACTTGGTATGCGAATAGGCGTGCGTCGCAGGATCGACTTTCTGCGCGGTGCCGGTTTTTCCCGCCGAGCTGTAACCCTCAAGAATCGCCTTTCTGCCGGTGCCGTGCAGGACCACGCCTTGCATCATCTGCTTCATCTGGGCCGCCGTCAGCGGGGATATGACTCGTCGTTGCGCTCCGGGATGAAATGCGACCAACTGGGGAGCACCCTGCGGCGCGGTAGTTCCGGCGATGATCCGGGGAGCAGTCCAGACCCCGTCATTGGCGATGGTGGAAATCATGGCCGCCAACTGCAGCGGAGTGATACCGATCTCCTGCCCCATGGAAATCGCCGCGATCGATACTTTTGACCAGCGATTCACCGGCTTGGTCAAGCCGCGAGTTTCGGCCGGCAATTCAACGCCGGTTTGCTGCCCGAAGCCGAAGGCGCGAATGTACTTGTAGAACCGGTCTTCTCCCAGGCGCAATGCGATCTTGATCGCGCCCACATCGCTCGATTCGGCCAGAACGTTTGCGACCGTAAGCAGCCCGTGCGGTCTGCTGTCGCGAATCCGCATGCCATTGATGACGATGGACCCCATCTGGCAGTCAAACACTTCATCGGGGCGGGTCAGCTTTTCTTCCAGTGCGGCCGCGATCGTCACCAGCTTGAAGGTGGATCCCGGCTCGTAGACATCGCTGACGGCATGGTCTTTTAATCTTTGCGGTGTGATGTCGCGAGCCAGGTTGGGATTGAAGGTGGGCCGATTGGCCAGCGCCAGAATTTCTCCGGTCTTTGGGTTTTCCACCACCACCGTGCCCGACTCGGCACGGGTCTGCTGCATCGCAGTTTCCAGCTCGCGCTCCGCGATGTACTGAATTTTCTCGTCAATCGTCAGAACCACGTTCTCGCCGGGATCGGGCTGCTTTTCGACGCTGCCGAACCACTTGCGGCGGGCGTCGACCGAGATCATCATGCGGCCGGGCTTCCCGCGCAGGTCGTCATCGTCCTCGCGTTCGATGCCGCTGAGGCCTTCGTCGTCCATGCCTACGTAGCCGAGCACCTGCGCCGCCAGTTCACGCTTGGGATAGAAGCGCTTGGATTCTTTCTGGAAGTAGATGCCGCGCAGGTTCATGGCCCGGATGCGGTCGGCGGTGTCGGCGTCGGCCTTGCGCGCCACCCAGCAAAAGGTGCGGGCAGCTTTGCACTTGGCCAGCAGTTCCCGAGGATCGGCCTTGGTGATGCGCGCCACCAGGGACATGGTTCCCGCCAGGTCAGGAATGTCGGCGGGCACCGCGAATACGGAATCCACCGCAATGGACATTGCCAGTTCACGGCCGGCACGGTCGTAGATGATTCCCCGTTTGGCCGCAACTTCCGTAGTGCGTTGCTGCTGGCGTTGAGCCCTCTGCTCGAAGTCGCCGTAACAAAAGATTTGCAGGTAAATCAGGCGTAGGCAGATGGCGCCGGCCCAGAACACCAGGATTGCGCCCAGGATATAGAGCCGCTTATTCGCGCTTTTACGGGGTGTGCTCGTCGCCACGGTTGTCCAGGCCCCTTAGACAAACATGGCGGCCCACCATGCGGGAGCCGCCAAACCACATGTAGCGCCGCCGTCGCGCCCGCCTATCGGGCCGGACAGAGGCCGGAGCTGAATTTCCCTATCGTTCCGAAACTCCGGAAAGCGGAGTCGCGCTGGCCAGCACCGGCGTTGCGGCGTCCGGTAAAACTGTATCCATATGCATCACCTGGCCGGCCTGCTGGGATTGCAGTCCCAGCTTGCGCGCCAGGGTGTCAATGCGCTCAGGGTCGCGTAGCGAGGCTTCTTCCAGGCGTAAGGCCCGGTTCACTTCCGCCAGGCCGTCGCGCTGCACCCGCAGAGTTTCGATCTTGTAACCGTATTCGATGGCTTTGAAATGCTGCCAGGCAAAAGTCATGACCAGCAGAAACAGGCAACCCAGGGCAACTCCAAACTGTCTCATCTCGCGGCTGCGCTTTGGATTCTCCACTTTGACCAGGCGCGAATTGTCGATGGACTTGGCAAAATAGACTTCCGGAGTTCCGGACCAAGTACGTTTACGCCGCATGGTTGGAGTTGCACACTGCGCCGCCGCCATTTATGCCACCCCGGCCAGACTGGATTCGAATTGCGCAACTTCCTGTTGCGCCACCGCATACCAGTAGGCGAGTTTCTCTTCCTGGGAGCGCGTGTCCGGCAAAAGCCGGTCGGACCGCACTTCGATCCGGGCTTCAGTTCGCTCCACCGTGGCAATCAGTTCGTCGATCAGTGTTCCCGTGTACTTTGTTGCTCGATACATCAGTGGCCTCCGTTCTACCTTCCCATCTCTCCGGGACGGCACCGAAGAAGGTAGAGAGTTGTGTTTCGCCCTTGGTTGTGAGAGGCGAT
>JBOGLD010000074.1:0-14650 GCA_050745885.1 Terriglobales bacterium | reverse complement strand
TCTATGCTGCAGTGCGTGTTGATGGCGCAGCGAAAGGCTGATTTCCTGGAAATACAGCTTGAACCAGCCTTCAGCGCCTTCGCTCGCGCGAATGCGATCGCTTTGGCGCAGGCGGCAGGAGGCGGAGAGCTGGCATTCATGACAGTGTGGAACCGCATCTTTGCCCTGGGATGGGAACGGCGCCTTGCGGAACAGATGCTAACCACCTACACGGGTGGTGCAGGCGATTCCCCGGACACCGCAGTCATGATTCAGGCGCCCGACTTGGCGGCCGCAGTTCACGGAGAATACTGGTATTTGTTTTACCACTATGGTCGGGGCTGGAAATTGGGCCGGGAACAGCGCAGCTTACCCGCCGCGGACGGACGGGTGTTCGATCAACTCGAATTGATTTTCCCCGGACGGGCGACGGAATGGGTCTACTTCGATGTAACCGCCCTGGTGACGCCTTCGTCCAAAGAAGGTTGAATCGGCGGTCCGGGACTGCTTCCTCGCCGACCGCAGTCCTTTGTGTCCGCGCCCGCCTGAGCTTTTATTTGCTCCGGGCGTTGAGCACCGGGTATGCGCTTCTCGAAACCCATCGCACTTCAGAAGTAGATCCTAAACCCGCCGATCTGGACCATCTGGTACTTCATTTCTTCTCCCACTTGCACCAGTGTTATGTAATTGACGGCTCTTCAGCGCAGGTGTAATTTCGTGCCGAAAGGAGGGTGACGCCATGAGTACGGATCTAAGGAAGAAACCGGCGGCAACCGGGACTACCGAGACGCAACCCATCGAGCACCAGATCCGCCTGCGCGCGTACCAACTCTATGAAGCACGCGGCTGCGAGGGCGGCCACGAAGTGGAAGACTGGCTCCGCGCGGAAGAAGAAATCACCAACAATAAGAAGATAAGCACGATCGCCGCCTGAGCGCGCGCAAAAAGTTCAGAAGGCAATGGCCCCGATCCGGGGCCCTTTTAATTTTCCAGACCCCCTGATTTGTACAGTATCGCCCTGTTTCCCAGCGAAGAATCTCATTGGCGTTTCATTTTGGATATCCTGCAGCAACCTATGACGGCAAACAACTTAGTGTTCGGTACAGATGGCTTGGCTTCCGCGGATGTACAAGAAAAATAGACTGACGCCTTTTCCTTGCGCAACAAGGCCTCCCGCTGATTGAAGGGGCGCTCACCCGAACATCCGGACGTGCCAGCAACGATTTTCAGCGGTCTTGATGTCTTTCCGCTGCGGTTTACTATCTGGTCAATTGTTCTGTGTATGCCCACATGATATAAACACCGACAATTATCGCGGCAGCGGCCCCGCCTAAGTCAGTGGCCGCGGAGATTGGGGCCAAGGCAGTAGCGCAGCCAGTTCTGAAAGCCTATGCGCACGGATCACATTTGCCCCGGACTATTGGGCATTTTTGTCGGCACGTTGTTACTAGCGGGCTGCGGTGCAGGGCCAGGCTCGACTGCGGACATAACCCCTACCGGAAACCCAGTCTCGTCCCCGTTCCCCTCGCAGAACTATCAGCCGCCACAGAACTGCCTGCCCTGCCACCAGCGGCAGTACGACGAGTTGCGCAGTTCGGTGAAGTCGGGCTATCGCAACGTCAGCCCGTTGTTCAATGCGCTCGAGGTTGCCGGCAATCTGGTGAACGGCGGATTGCTGCGCCCGGTCTACTCGGACAGCACGGTCCTAATTCAGCCGGGCTCGATCCCGCTGAATACGAACATGTTCACCAGTCCGGTGCTGACGCAGACTCGCCAGCTCCAGGCGGGATTCTGCTTCGGCTGTCATAACCCCCACATCATGCGCATGGGAAATGACCCGACCAAACGGGAAGTTCCGGCGCTGGCCGGGCTGCAGGCGAATTTTCTTCCCGACGTCTTCCGTCCCTTGCGCGATTTCCAGCTGATTGACAGCAGCGGCAACCAGGTGATTCCGGCTGAAATCGGCGGTGACCCTCCGCCGGGATCGGGACCTTCTCTGGGTGCCGCGGGCATCACCTGCGACATGTGCCACAATACCGGCGGCCCGGACGTCAATCGCAGCCTGCAGCAGGATGGATTTGCCGACATGGGCATGCTGCTCAACGAATCGGTCGAGAAGGTAGGGCCGTTCACGCATCCGGTGGCAGTCAAGGGAGACTTCCACGTCTCCAGTAACGATACCCAAAAGATCAATTACCTGCGCAGTCCCAACTTCTGTGCCGCCTGCCATGACGTTCGCGTGCCCAACCCCAATCTGACTGCCGAAGAGCACAATATCAATCCCGGCGGCCAAAACGTGAAGTATTACCGGTTGGAAAACCTGAGTACGGAGTGGCAGACCGGTCCTTACAACAGCACGAACAATCCCTTCGGCAAGGTGATCCGTTGCCAGGACTGCCACATGTCGCTGTACCCCTACGCGGGCAGCACTAGTTATCAGGTAGGAGATCTTTCGATCACCAGCCCGACGCCGGCCATTTTTGCCACGGATTACGCGGCCGTGCCGGGAGTCTCGACCGACGGGAACGCCCCGCTGCCGCAACGCCCCGTAGTCAATCACTACTTCTCGGGAATCGACGTTCCCCTGCTGCCGTTGCAGCAATTGCGCGACCGCCTGGGAAGCGACTATTCGGACCCGAACGCAACCGGGGTTGACAGCCACGGCATTCCGAATGGACTGGCGACGCGCCGGGTAGATTTGCTGAAGGCCGCGGTGCGCATCAACCTCGACAAGACCGATGCCACCGCCATGCTGGCTCAACCGCTGAACGTTCGGATGGAAGCCGTCGCTCTGACCGGCCATCGTTTCCCCTCTGGCTTCTCCCAGGAGCGCGATGCCTACGTAGCCTTGACCGTTACTGATGACAATGGGTTCCTGCTCTACCAGTCGGGATATCTGGTGGATAAGCCGCATCCGCAAACCGGCGAAATGGCTCCCGACGGCAATCTGGACGATGAGGACAAGGAGCACCTGATCGCGGTGGTGAATCCCGGCAGCCACATCGTCCCCTACGCCACTGGAACAGGCAACAATGGACAGTTGAACCTGGTTTACGAAACCGGGCCCGACAGCGGTCCCGATGCCCGCATATTCGCCGGCGCGCCGGAGGGACTGGTGGTGTTCCGCAACGAGATTACGCGGATCTTTCTGCCCGGCGATTCGCTGGGGCGCACCGATGCCGGCGGCAACCCGATTATTGTCACCAAGCCGCATTTCGAGGAGACGTTCAGCGCGGCCCTCGCCAATTCAGTGGATAACTACCGATCGTTGGCGCCGCTGCGGCCCACGATGTACGACTACGAGATTCAACTTCCGACCGCGTCCGAACTGGCAGAGCTGGGGGTCACGCTCAAAAGCCCTCTGCACATTCACGCGGACGTGAATTTCAGACATTTCCCGCCGGTGTTCATGCGCTTTCTGGCGGCGACTACGGGAGCAAACGGTCCCACCGGACACGATCTCCATCTGGTGAACGAGGCGCTGATCGATTCACTCTTGAGAGTGAATCGTGCCGTCGCCTCGGCGGATTTCACCGTGGACCTGGAGCCATAACCGTGCGCAAGATGAAATCAATTCTCGTCATGTTCGTGCTGGGCGCCGCAACCGGTGCGCCGGCGCAGTCCACCGGCCTGTTCCAGACGGCCAATCCCTATTATCCCAAGCCCAACCCGTTCTATTTCGAGGGAAAGGTGACCTGGGAGTATCTGGGAATTACGGACCCGCAAAATACCTGGGAATACATGCAGCGCGGCCTCCACAAGCAGGACGATCTCGGGGATATTCCGGGCGCGATCGCCGACTATCAGACGTCGCTATCGATGAACAGCATGCAGAACAGCAGCTGCCAACTGGTGACCGCAGCCACCTTTGTGAACGGGAAGCTGCCCAGCACGCTGACCCCGCCACCTTGCATGTTTACGGTACGGTTGCGGCTGGGGTACTTGTTGCGCGAAACCGATCCCGACCAGGCCATCGCGCTATTCACGGAAGTGACTCAGATTGATCCGCTGAAACTCGACATCAAAACCCTGATCGGCGAAACCTACGTGATTAAGGCGGAGGAGACCAGCGATGTGCCCACGCAACAGGCGGATTACCAGAGTGCGATCAGCGCATTCCAGGACGAGTTGGCCTTGTCTCCGGTGACGGCTACCGTGATTGCACAGACCGCGGACCAGGCCAATAACGCGCATGTGCACTGGGACTTGGCCGAGATCTACCGCAAGCTCGGCATGGCCGCCAACGAAAAGAGCGAACTACAGGAGTACGTGAAGGCCACGCAGTACCACAGCGACACGTACCCCTGGAGAATCACACTGGCACAGAAGAGAATACCGACGTTGTAGTGCAACCGGCCCCAGCAGTATCAGCAAACTGCAGTTCACCAATTAGAGGCGAGGCCTGACGTTGTCACTTCGCAAGCTGTTGTTCTGCGTGGGAGTGTCGCTGACTTTGGCTTTGGCTGCGGGGGCACAGCAGCCGGCAAACAGCACTGCTCCGCCGGCGCAGGCCCAGCCGCCGGCAAAGGCCCCGCCGCCTGCAAAGACCACGGCTCCTGCGCCGCCACCCCCGGCGCCGCCTGATGTGTCGGACGCCTGGTCTGACGTGTTGCAGAATGCGGTGCCGCCGCCGCATCCCGACATGGCGCTGGCGGCGCCGCAAGTAACCTCGCATTACGGTCCCGCCGCCGACTTCGCCAATCATCTCTTCTTCGAGACGCGCACCGAGTACACGCGCACTCAGACCTACTTCAGCGGTCAACCAACGGCGACCGGCGTGATCGACGGGCCGCCGGAGACCGTAGCCACCCCCGCTGGAATTCCATATTCGCCGGTGTTCCAGCCCTCGACCAACGAGATGTACAGTTTTATGAATTTTGGAACGCGGGGCTGGGGCTCGGACCGCGTGAACACCAACTTCTCCCTCCGCTACCGCACCGATCTGACCTCCGTGAATCCTGGATCGCCAAGCCTGGGCATCCTCAACAGCTTTCCCCAAAGTCGTGTTTTCGAATTTCAGACCGGCTACATCGAGATCAACGGAAAGCCCGGCGACGGATTTTTCTCGGGGTCCAGCGTGCGGGTGGGCCGGCAATATGTGTATGGCGCGGAACTGGCGTCGTTCGACGGGTTGTCCTTCAACCGTAACCGGCCCAAGTATTCGCTGACGGTGTACGGTGGCCGGCGCTTTACTTATTACGGCAATCCCCAGCAGCGTGCCATCGGTGGCGCCACTCTCGTGTACCGCTTCCGCAACGCCAGCGTGGAATATGCCGGGCTGTTCTACATCAAGGGAAGCCACCTTTTCACTTATCGCCAGCGCCTGCCCAAGGACTGGCTGCTGAACAGCTACTTCAAGATGGTGAACGGCCACCCGGTGGACTTTAGTGCCAATGGCATGTGGTCACCCAGCAACGGCAAAACGACCCTGTTGCTGGGGTTCGTCCAGAAACTGACCAATCAGGACTACTTCTACGACTATACCTATGGCGCGCGCGACCTCGATCCGTACAACACCCTTTTACGCTTGAACCTGGGGCCACAGTCCCCCTACAGTCAGTTCACCATCGATGTGCACCGGGATGTGCTGCCGCGTCTGCGTTTGGGCGGCACGCTGTGGGTTCGCAGGCTCAATGACAGCAACGACCAGGGACCGTTCGATACTTCGTTCCAGGATTACCGTGTCAACGCCCAGGTGTTTCCCTGGAAGCGGATCGAGACCTTCATCGAGTATCACGAGCGTGACTTGGACCGGAAGAACCCGGTTCCGGCGACGACGTTTGACGATATCACCGCCAGCGGTGAAACCAAGGACCAGGACTTCAGCCTGCAGTTGGGCAAGAGCTTTGCCGAGGGCAAGCTGAGTGTGCGGGGCGGCGGATTCGTTCGCCGGGTAGACTTCCAGGACCGGTTCTTCTTTATTAACAATGCGCAGGACAAGGGCTGGCTGGGCAATGCCTCGATGCGGTTGGACCAGCATAGCCGGCTCTATTTCGACTACAGTCTCGACACGGATTTTTTTGTGTGGCGGCCGAGTATTAAGAACGGGCAGGTATTTCGGTTCGGCATAGATTGGAAATACTAGGCATGAGTCCCGGTAGACAACGCTCACGATTCGCGGCTACATGGCTTGGCGTGCTTCTGTGCCTGGGCATGCTGGCGCCCGCTGCGACGCCGCAGCAGAAACCGCCGGCAACAGCGCAGCCTCCCGCCGCGGCCGCACCCGCTGCACCCGCGCCCGCCGCGGCCTCAGCCGCACCCGCACCCGCAGCGGCCGCACCCGAGGAGAAGCCGTTCCATCTGCATGCCTTCCACCTCAAGGAAGCGGGCCTGGACTGCAGCGCCTGCCACGTTCCGGTGAAGGATGACTCCGTGGTGCTGCAGCGGCCCGGTCACGACCAGTGCATGGTCTGCCACGCCGACGCTTTTGGCGACCAGCTCGATGAGAAGATATGCAAGCAGTGCCATTCGTCGTTTCCACCGACCAGCAGTGATGACCTCTTTCCCTATCCGCGTTACAAAGGCACTCGGGCCTTGCTCACGCAGTTCTCGCATGCCAGGCACACCGACCCGAAGGGCCGGGTAGATCCGCACACCGGCTACCGTGGAGACTGCACCTTCTGCCACAAGTTCGATGCGCAAGGCGCTTATGGTACTTTCCCTGGGCACGCCGAATGTACGTCATGCCACTCCAAGCCAGGCATGAAACCGCTATTGAGTCCGGCTTCGACGACGGACGACTGCCGCGGATGCCATAATCCGGAGGAAATCGAAAACCCCGACCCAGCCAAGAAAATGCTTTCCGTCCAGGTGCTGACCGGCAAGTACAAGGACCTGAGGTTCTCGCATGTGGCGCACCTCATACACCGTGACGAAGATCACTTGAACTGCATGACCTGCCACTCCGGTGTGACCAAGAGCACCCAGCTTTCAGACCTGATACTGCCCAACATGTTGGACTGCGCGCAATGTCACGAGACGCAGAAAACCGTGACCGCGAAGTTTCGCATCACCAATTGCCAGAGCTGTCATACAGACAAGGTGAGCGGGCCCGTACCCGGGAGCCACACACTCTGGGTAAAGCCGGCGTTCCACACTGAAAATTTCCGGCTGCACCACGCGGCGGAAGCATCTGCTCCGGACGCGAAGTGCTTCGTCTGCCACACCAACGTAGTCTTAAAGACGTCGTCTTCGGCCGCCTCGAACGATCAATGTCTCTCCTGCCACCAGGTGATGCAGCCAGCCTCGCACACCGCCCGCTGGCGCGACGATGTGCACGGCAAGTACGCCGCGCTGGACCGCACCAGTTGTGCAGACTGCCACACCACCGACTACTGCAGCCGGTGCCATAATGAAGTGCCTCGAAGTCATCTTCCACTGGCTCTGTTCAAGGGTGGCGCGCACGCGCGGCTGGCCATGCTCAATGAGCGCAGTTGCCTGACCTGCCACACTTTCGAAAACACATGTGCCGAATGTCACACAAGGGGCCTTCAGTAGAAAATTTGCCAGCAACACGCTGTACTCAAGCAGGTCTATGGCCCCGCATGGCATAATGCCATGGAGACAGGGGAATTAAGGCGTCATGCCACAAGCGGCAGGCTTCTGAACGAGAGTCAAAGAGGAGAACGAACCCATGAGCAAATTCATGTCCCGAACTGTAGCGTTGATCGCTGTAGTGACTATGCTTGCCATCATTCCGGCTCTGGCAGCGGATGCAGAGGCCGGCCACGCCCTTTACACCAGGAAATGCAAGACCTGCCATGGCGCCGAGGGCGAAGGGAATCCGGGAATGGCCAAGGCGCTTAAGACGGAGATCCGCGCCCTGGGTTCACCCGAAGTCCAGGCGGCCAGCGACGCCGACTTGGCGAAAATTGTTAAGGAAGGCAAGGGCAAGATGAGGCCGACCAGCGGTGTCACCGACGCCGACATCGAGAATGTGGTTGCCTTCGTTCGCACGTTGAAGAAGTAGGCTGCTGCAGGGAGTTCTGGGGCGCGCGGCCTGGCGGCCTGCCGACTGGCGGGTGCAGTCAGGCTCGCGCGGTCTACTGCGCTTCCGCCAACTCTCCGCCTTCCGTTCTCTCGCTGGCCGGGACAGGTTTTCCATGTACCCTGCCGGCGACATCGATTGGAGTCTGTACCGGTTTTCGAGTGGTCCAGTCGTGGTAAGAGTGGCACTCAAAGCAACCGGAACGCGCTCCCTTGGGATGGTGGCAGCTCTCGCACTTTGCTATCCCGGGCAACAACACATCGGAAGCCGTTTGACTGTTTGCCGCCGCCGCGTGGCAGCTCTGGCAGCTGAACACCGCGTGCACTCCGTGGCTGAACTTCGCGTGCTCAAACCATCTCGTCTTCAGCGCCGGACTCACCACTTCGGGAAGCGCATTGTCCGTCTCTTTCAGCACGTGGCAGAAGCTGCACTGCTCCCATAGGGCAATCTCCAGGGTGGCCACCTGGGCCGCCTTGCCGGCCGCGTGTTTCATGATTTCCGCGTGAATTGCCTGGGGCGTGGTGTGCGGCACACTTTCCAGGATGGACTTGTCGAATTCCAGCTTGTCGGCGTGGCAGCTCACGCAGTCGTCGGCAAACTTGATGGGGAGCATGTAGGCCCCGCGGATGTCATTGAGCGGCGTCCCGGGCCTCAGCCTGGTCACGGCAGCCGGGCCTCCACCCGCTGTTTTTCCTATGCTCTCCGCCAGTCCCGCGGGGGTATGGCAGGCGTCACAGCCGCCCAGGGCAACATGGACCTGGTGGTTGAACTTGATCTTGCTGGGGTCGGTGAAGCCGGCCCGTTTGGCGTAGAACTCTGGATGATTCGTCCCCTCGAAACGGGAGACGTTCTGAAATGCCGGCACCCCGCTCCGAACCTTGAGATCAGCGTGGCACTCGGCACAGGCTTGGTCCCGCACCTCGATCAGCCGCGCCCGGCTGCGATGCTCCTGATGACAGGAGCCACATGTAGGCGTGAACAGGACGCTGGTGGCATGGTGAGGCGGCGCATCATGACATCCCAGGCATGCTTTTTCGGTGACCGGCCGGAAGTAACGGCCGCCCTTGCCGGCGTGACAGTCCGTGCACTGCGTGACAAACGCCGCATGCGAAGCCGACACCGGCCCGCTGGCAAACGGCTCCTGGCTGACCACCCAGTGCGACAGAAGCCAAATCACCCCGATCAGCGGCACCGCCAAGGACAGCAGAAAGCGCCAGCGCCGCAGCGGATGCGGGCGCGCGAAGTACTGCAGGTCAATCCGCTTGGCGAGATTTTTGGTTGTGCGTACGCGTCGCAGCATCAATCCGCCCGTTCTTCAGTAACGCAAAGCGACCACCGCGTGGACGGCCGCCAACACCAATAGCGTGTACGACAAGGGAACATGCACGAAGAGCCAAAGGTGAAGCGCCTTGTGCAGGCGGCTTTGCATCTCCAGCTGCCGGGTTTCTTCATAGATGTTCTCCAGGTCCTCCAAGGTCGATTCCAGGCTGGCCGGCACCAGGATGCGGAGCTGCCGGAACGCCGCCCGGGCTCGCGCCGCCTCTCGCAGGTTCACACGCCGCGACCGGGGAGATTCGAGGAAGGGCTTGAGTTCGTCCCGAAAAAATTTCCGCAGTTCGAATGCGGCTTGTTCATCGGTCTGGAGTCCCGTGCCCACACTGAAGTCCCCCATGGTGCCGGCGCTGGCCGCCGAAGCCCGCTGCTGATCGCTGGCCTTGGCAAAGTCGCCCTCCAGGGAGGTGGCGGCATCCTCAATCAGCTTCTGCGCCTCGGTCAGAAGCTGCTCCCGCACATGCCCGATCTGTTCAAAGATTGTTTCCATCGGGACCTGGGTGGTATAGAAGTGAGGCAGAAAGTGCTGCAAGGCGGCGCCCAGGATCCCGCTGGCATAGACGAAGGCGAAAAGCCACACCAGCACGGTCGTAAGCTTGCCGCCCGTGTGAAAGTCCGCGTGGAAAAGAATCAGAGGGAAGCTGAGAAAACCGAGCCACAGGTGCGCCCGCATCCAGGTTTGCATCCTGCCCAGACGCCAGACTGGCACTTTCTTCCGGGCGCCCAACAACGCCGCGACCAGCATGAAGGTAAAACCGGTGATGCCGCAGGCCAGTCCAAATCCTCTTCGTCCACTCACGCCTTGCGGAGTGCCGACGGCATAGGTAATGAAGACGACCGTAGCCCCGGCCAGTATTACGATACTGGCGGCAAACCATTTCTTATGTGAGCGGTCGATGAGCATCGCGTTTCGCTAGTGCCGGACTTTGGCTGCGTCTCGAGACTGCATTAACTTGGCAAAGAATTGTGTGGGGTTCACCCGGTGCGCCGCATCGTGCGGACAGGCGTACACGCAACTGGGTTCCGCATGGTCATGGCAAAGGTCGCACGAAGTTGCCTTGACCTTCACGGTCGCTACCTTGCGGCCGGGGTGCGCGGCGTCATCCAGTTCCACCCGGAAGGGATGCATGTTGATATTGCCGTAGGGACAGTTGTTGGCGCACAACCCACAGCCTATGCACCAGTCCTCGATGATCACTTCCAGGGAATTGCGGCGGCGAATGGAGCCCACCGGGCAGCCCACCATGCATAGCGGATCGCGGCATTGCCGGCAGGAGGTGGCGACCAGGTATTTGTCGAAACGCAAGCCCTCGCGCACCAGCCGGCTGACGCCGTTATGGGCGTCCGCGCAGGCGCGCACGCACATATCGCAACGGGTGCAGCGCTCCAGGTCCAGCAGCAGCAGGCTCTGCGCTTCCATCAGGCCCTGGGTCAGGAAATCGTCGATGGGCACGTTGCCCATCCGCTCAGCCCGTATGCGATTGCTTTCGATCCGCTCCTGGGCCACACCTTCCAGCCCGCGCCGCACCTCCGGGAAGCGCTCCAGCATCTGCTTGAAATCGTCAGCGCCGATCTTAACCACCTCCACATGATCGAGCGCCGTGCAGGTTGCAGTCCTGGCCGTGCCGGTCAGGAATGCGATTTCGCCAAAATAGCCGCCTTTCGCCAGGTACGCCAGCACCAGCTCGCCTCCCGGACGCTCCTCGGAAACCTTAACGAATCCGATTCGGATCAGATAGAAACTGTCTGCCGGGTCCCCCTGTTTGCAGATCACTTGACCAGGCGCGAAGCGCTCAAGCTCCACGCGGTTCCGCAACTGATCAATAAAATCGCTGGTGAGAGTGGAAAACCAGGGCACGCAGCGCAGGTGCGAATCCAGGGCCCGGGTGCGGTAGGCGTGCTCCATCTGGGCGCGGAAGGTTTTGTTGCGCAGCATGATGTCCAGTACGTTGCGCAACATCTCTACCATCACGCAGTCGGTCGCTGCCCGCACCGTTGCCGAGCGCGGGTAAAAACTCATGCAGGTCATCTCACCGAAGAGTTCGCCGGGCCCCAGTTCGGCGACCGGGTTGTTGTAGGGCAGATCCACGGGCGCGTCGATGGGAATGTAAGGCCGGTTCATTTCCTCGCTCCGGCGGTCCTGGTCGCGGCGCGTCAAATTGCTGGTGAGCTTGCTCAGCAGGCCGGTGCTGCTTCCCTTGGTGGTCACATGGGCCATGGGACTGGATAGAAAGATCTCGACTTTGCCCTCCAGAATGTAGAACGCGGTGGAGCCGAAATCTCCCTCCCGGCAGATAATCTCCCCGGCCTTGAACCTGCGCTTGACCAGCGCTTTTTGATTGAGCTGCAGGAACGTGCCGGAAACATTCTTGAAGACGGGAAGATGTTGCAGTTCCTCGGGACGGAACGCCTCCCCCACTCCCATTTCCGTCCGCACCACGATGCGATTGGTCAGCGCGCCGGTGGGGCACGACACCATGCATTCCCCGCACGACACGCAGGACGACGAACCCATCGGCAGATTGTTGTCGAAGGCGACGCCCGCCTGGTAGCCTTTGCCGCGCCGCTCCAGGACCAGGTTGTGGCGAATGTCATTGCAGGCGCGGACACAGCGGTCGCACAGGATGCAGGCATCGTGGTCCACCGCAATGACCAGCGAGGAGTCGTCTCGTCCTCGCGGACCTACGCGCTTGGCGAAGCGAGGCTGCGTGATCCCGGCTTGATACGCCAGTGTCTCCAGTTCGCAATCTCCGGAAATTTTTTGGCGCTGGCAAGGCGAAGGGTGGTCCGCCATCAGCAATTCCAGCAGAGTCCGGCGCGCCGCCTGCACCCCGTCCGAGTTTGTCTTCACCGTCATGCCGGGCTCGGCCTGCCGGATACACGACGCTGTAAACACCCGCGCCCCCACGTCTACGGTGCACACCCGGCAAACCCCAACCGGATTCTCGTTCTGCTGGTGACAAAGCGTGGGAATCGGCACGCCGTTCAGACGCGCCGCGTCGAAGATGGTCGTGCCCGGCGGCACCGAGACTTGTTTGCCGTCGATGGTGAGGTGGATTCCCGGGGGAAGGGGAGGCGGAGGCGGCGGTGGCGGTGGGGCCACGGCAACCGCAGGTGCGGGGGGGGCAGCCGCAGGAGTGGCCGGGACAACGGGGGGAAGGGCTGGTCCAACCGCGGGCGCAACCGCAGGCGGCGGGCTGCTCATCAGGACTGTCGCATTGGGGTCCGGTTTCTCATGCTGGAAAACGAAGACCGTATCGCCAAGGGATATCTGATCTCCATGATTGAGCACCTGCTCCTTGATGCGTGTCTGATTGACGAAGGTTCCATTCAGACTGTCAAGGTCGCGGACCTTGAAGATCTCGCCCTCGCGGATGATCATGCAATGCCGCCGCGACAGGGCCGGGTCGTCCACGCACAAACGGTTGCCCGGATCGCGCCCGATCGCGAGCGTTTCCTGCTCGAGCAAGAACACCTTCTCGCGCAACAACGCGGACGCGCCTACCAGTCTTGGCTTCACATCACCCCGCGGAAATCCCGATACGGTCTGTGCTATGGACGGTTACCCGCCGTCGCGTGTACGAAAGCAAACCTTTGCTGGACACTGCTTGTGGATCACGTGTTGATCCACGATATCGCGAAAATGGGTGAGAACCGACACGATCGGGGCGGGCACCACTTGTCCCAGACCACAAATCGAAGTCAGCTTGAGCGCGTGCGAGAGTTCTCCCAGCAGTTGCAAGTCGTCGCTCCCCGGTTTGCCCTGGGTCCAGTCGGTCAGCATGTCCACCAGTTTCTGCGAACCCAGGCGGCAGGGGACACATTTCCCGCATGATTCGTTGCGAAAGAAACGCACAGAGTTCAACGCCATATCCACCATGCAGCGGTCTTCGGCACACACCACGATGGCCCCCGAACCCACCATCGAGCCCTTGGCCGCCACCGCATCCCAATCCAATGGGAGGTCCACCATCGATGCGGGTAAATATCCGGAAGACGGGCCCGAAGGCGCGAAGCCCAGAAGCTTCTTGTTCCCCCGAATGCCGCCTGCATACTGGTAGATAAGTTCGGAATACTTAGTTCCCATGGGCACTTCGAACACGCCGGGCTGAACCACATCCCCGCTGATGCCTACGAACTTCAAACCCAGGGAGCCGTTACGACCTTGGGCTTTGTACCAATCCACACCCTGCATGAGGATGGCAACCGCGAAGGTAAAAGTTTCCACGTTGTTGATGACCGTCGGCTTCTGCCACAGACCATGGGTGACCGGGAAAGGTGGTTTGTTACGCGGCTCAGCCCGCTTTCCTTCGATGGCCTGCAGCAGCGCAGTTTCCTCGCCGCAGATGTAACCTCCGGGACTGACAAACAGTTCCAGGTCAAACGACAGATCGCTGCCCAGAATGTTTGATCCGAGGAGGCCGTCCTTGTAGCAGTTGGCGATTTCCTCCTGCAGGATTTCGGCTTGCCGCTCATACTCGTGCCGGATGAAGAGAATCCCTTTATGCGCGCCCGTTACCAATCCCGCCGTGATCATGCCTTCGATCACCAGATAGGGGACGTTTTCCATGATGAAGCGGTCTTTGATGGTGCCGGGCTCGCTTTCATCCGCATTGCACACGATGTACTTCTCATCGCCCGGCGCAGTACGGACCAGATCCCACTTGGTGCCGGTGGGAAATCCTGCTCCTCCCATCCCGCGCAACCCGCTGGCCTTCAGGACGGAAATTACGCCGGCCGCACTGGGGTTCTCGACGAAATGCTTGACCACACCATAATTCCGTTCGCCCTTATAAGGGTCCACGGCCAACCGCACCGGTTTAGCCTGGGGCGGTTCCGGCGGAAGCATGCCGCCAGCTACGCTTTCCCGCACCACTTCGACGGCCCGGTTGGGATCCATGCCTCCGTAAATCGCCTGGTTCAAGCACATGACGGGCGCCTTGTCGCAGCGGCCCAAACAGGAAACGTCCCGCACCGACAAGGTTGACGGATTGCTGCCACGGAATGCCACCTCCAGCGCTGCGCGCACTTGGTCAGCGCCTCCCAGGTGACAAGACATGTCGGTGCACACCCGCACTTCGAGTCGCGCGGGCGGGGTCAGGCGGAAGTGGGGATAAAAGCTGGCTACCGCGTGGATTTGGCTCAAGGGCAGGTTCAGTTCGCCGGACAGCATTTTCAGCTGTTCCGCGGGAAGATATCCGAATTTCTGCTGGATGGCGCGAAGTTCTGGAACCATGACTGGACGCACCCGCCGATCACTCTGCGGTCAGCCACACCCGGCTGGCGGAACCGTGTGTTGCCCCAAAAAGCGCGCCCAAAGATTATCGCACTAACTCCTGCGCTGTCTAGCAC
>JBOGLD010000073.1:0-34216 GCA_050745885.1 Terriglobales bacterium | reverse complement strand
GCCATGCACCACGCGCACCCGCGGCAAACCTGCCAGGAATGCGCGGTCTACAAATTTTTCCACTTCGCGGGTGGCGTCGTCCACGGTGCGGCCGATGACGGTGATTTCCGACGGCACGCTGGCATCTTCTTTCTCCAGCGAAACCGAGATTCCACGCGCCCGGGCAGCTTTGACCGGCGAGTCCGCCGCTCGCGACAGCACTTCCGCGATGTCGTCACGCGCGATCTTCATCTTCATCGCGCCGATTTCGACTTCAAAATGATTCTCGTCAACTCGCCTGCTGACCACGGCCGCACGTCCCACGGATTTGAGTTTGACCGTATCGCCCTGGGAGACATGCTTTACCACCTGGGGTTGCGCCTCGGGATCGCCCCGGTCGGCCCCGGTCGTGTGCGCGACCACGGTGGAATCGAACTGCTCACGGAACTCCCGCCGTAGTTTGGAAATGCGCCGCTCGGCGTCTTTCGATAACTTTTGCGAGGCGGCCCGCTCCTGGACGGCGGTGACCATCTCCCGCGCCTGATACTCGAAATCCCGCAGCAGGGTCTCGAGCTTTTGCTCCATCTCCTTGATTTTCGTCTGCTGCTCTTTCCGTGCTTCAAGGGCAAGGCTCGCTTTCTCGCGCTCCAGTTGTTGCTCGCGGGCCTTCAGACGAAGGCGTTCCGCCTCGGCCTCGCGCAAGTTCGCATGCAGGCTGTCGAGAAACTGGCCGACATCCCTTGCCTGCGTCCCCAGTTTCGACCGCGCGGCCTCGATAATGGATGGGTTCAGCCCCAGGCGCTGCGCGATGTTGATGCCCGCCGACGCTCCCGGCACGCCGATCTTCAATTCGTAAGTAGGTTGCAGGGTGGCTTCATCGAATCCGACCGACGAGTTCACCACGCCCGGCGTATTTGCGCCAAACACTTTCAGGGAAGTGTGGTGTGTGGAAATCACCGTGATGCAACCGATCCGCCGGAAATGCTCTGCGATGGCCACCGCCAGGGCTGCCCCTTCCTCGGGATCGGTGGCCGAGCCGAGTTCGTCCAGCAGCACCAGCGAGTTTGCGGTCGCGGCGCGCGAGATGAAGTCGATGTTGGTGAGGTGAGCCGAGAACGTCGAAAGATTTTGCGCGATGGACTGGTAGTCGCCGATGTCAGCTAACACCGCATCAAACACAGGCAAATCGGCGCGGTCGGCGGGGACGGGAACGCCTGATTGCGCCATCAGGGCCAGCAGGCCAACCGTTTTCAGGGCAACCGTCTTCCCCCCGGTGTTGGGGCCGGTTATGACGAGTTCAAGGCGCTCGCCTTCCAGTTCGATGCTGATGGGAACCACGCGCCGGCCCTTGCCCTTCAGGTTTCGTTCGAGCAGCGGGTGGCGAGCATTACGCAGGATCAGCCGTGCCGGTCCTCCAGAAGCAGCCCTCGAACTTGAGTCTCCCTGGTCTGCCGTGAAACCTACCCCGTGAAACAGTGCCGCCACGCAGCCGTAGTCTTCGGCGAAGCGGCTTTTGGCGAACTGCAGCTCCAGTTCCGTGAGCACGGCTACTGCCTGCAAGATTACTTCCGAGCTTTCGCCGATGCGGCGCGTCATCTCCAAAAGGATGCGATGGATCTCAGCCAGTTCTTCGTCGAGCAGGCGCACCAACTCGTTGTTCTGGTCGATGGTCTCCAGCGGTTCCACAAACACCGTCTGCCCGCTGGAGCTTGTGCCGTGGATCACGCCCTGCACCCGGCGTTTCTGTTCGATCTTGATCGGGATCACGAAGCGCTCGCCGCGAATCGTGATCAGCTCATCCTGCACCGCGCCGCCTTCGGCCAGCCGCCGCAGATAGCCGCGTAGAGACTCCTGGATCGCCCTCTTTTGCCGCTCAATCTCGCGCCGGATGCGAGCCAGTTCCGGCGAGGCGCGGTCTTCGAGCGTCCCGTCGGGCTGGATCTTGTTGCGAAAGGCGCGCAGGAACTCGGTGAAGTCAACGATCGCGAATGAAAGCTCCGCCACCGCTCTCCACTCAACTTTCATCGCTGCCGGCGGGCTCAGCGCGATTTCGCGCCATTCCGCGGCGCGATCGACGACCAGGACCACGTCGCGAATCTCGATGGTTTCGAGGACCGCACCGTGAATGCGTGCTTTCTCAACCAGGCTTGAGACATACAGCAGTCCGGAGAATTCGAAGCGGCCTCCCACCTGCCGGAACTCCCGAATTTCGGTGGTCAGCCGGTGCTGATTTTCAATCCATTGGCGATCGACGGAGGGAACCAGCGCCGCAATCCGTTCCTGTCCCAGCGGCGAGGAGGCATATCTCCGAATCAAATCGAGTAAGGAATCAAATTCCAGTACCTGGGCGCTGTTATGGTTGAGAGCAGACTGCATCGGATTCATGGTACAAGAAGCCGCCGCTGGAGAGGACTTGGGGAAGTCGAAGTCAGGTCAGGGCCATTCTTTGCGCCCTTCGCGGTTATGCTCCTTTACCGCAAAGTACGCCAAGAAATGCCGCAAAGCAGGCAGAGGCCGGGAAGTTGGCGCCTTCCAGATTCAACCGCCGGCACGAAACCAGACGTTAAGATCTCAGATCTGAATCGCGAGGTTCCTACACCCTGGCGGTCTCGGCGATCGCTGGTGCCGACTGTTTGGCCGCCGGGAAACGGAGAGTGAAAATAGCGCCTCCCTCAGGCCGGTTCTCACAGGCAATCTGTCCCAGGTGGTCCTGGATGACTCCGTACGTCACGCTCAACCCCAATCCCATGCCCTTGCCGACAGGCTTGGTGGTATAGAAGGGATCGAAAATGCGCTGAGGATCCCGGATGCCAGGGCCGGAGTCGGAAAACTCCATCACCAGTTCGTCGCCTTCCCGCAGGACGCTCACGGAGAACGTTCCGCCACCGACCTCTTCCAAAGCGTCGGTCGCGTTCCCGATAATTTCCACGCAGCATTGAAAGAGCTGGTTTACGTTGCCCCAGATTTGCGGCAGGTTGGGCTCTATCCGACTCTCCAAGTGAATGCTTTTGTTCTCCGTACGCAAGGTTTTCATTTGCAGGGCTCGTTGCACGATGGAGCCCATATCCAGCAGCGTCTTTTCGCCGGGCGACTGCTGGGCAAAGCTAAGCAGGTTGGAAACCAATTCCCGGGTTCGTCGTGCCTGCTGGCCAATCTTGCGCGCCATGCTGGCCTGATTCGATTCCAAATCCGCCTGGGCGGCGAGCAACTCGGAGTACCCCAGGATTGCTGCCAGCGGATTATTGATCTCGTGGGCCGCCCCGGACACCAGTTGGGCGAGCGAGGCCAGCTTTTCTCTCTGCACCAGTTCGGTTTGCAGGCGCTTCATATTTGCCAGACTGGAGCGCGACTCTTCCAGCAGTCGCACCAGCTCGCGATCCATCAGAAATTGACGCAGGTATAGGAACAAGCCCAAGACAAGCGTCGCGGCCAGCGTAACCAGCAGCCGGAACTCCCGAAGATGAGGAGGCGCCGCGTCGCGAAACCAGGCCCAATATCCCATCAGTGGAAGAGAAAGCATTGCCAGCATGGCCAGACGGGGGGCGAGCATTTGCCAGCGCGGAAGCTCTGATGGCGCAGGCAGCGGAGGCGGATTCAAATCGCGCGCCAGCAAGGCGGCCCAGATCATCCAGCAAATCGAAGCGATGAAGGGGATGTCGTAGAGGCTTCCCGTATGATACAGGCCGCGGGCGATGGCCGTGTTCAGCGCCAGGGAACTAACTGCGTAAAGCCCCGAGGCAACAAACAGGTTCCAGTAGATCTCTCGCCACGCCCCCCGGGTACTCCACGCCAGCATGCCGAGCACGGCCAGGAAGGCCAGATTCTCCACCAGGTAGAGCAGGTCATAGTGGGGGCTATACAGCGCGACATTGAGCACGACATACTCGTCCGGAAACACGATGAAAGCGTAGAGAAAGACCCACCACACCAGCAGCATCAGAAAGTTCAATGTGCTGAAGTAGAGCTTCTTCTCCTCCTGTTGGTGAGGACGCAACGCCACCGCCGCCATGAACGGCACCACGTGAACAAAGAGGATCACATCTCCGAGAAACGGTTCGGGGAGGCTCCGACGCCAGATCACCTCATAGAGCGTCCACAAGGCCAGATTGGCCGACCACAACAGGCACCCCACGGCCATGAGGCCCCAAAACAACCGGATCTGGCCGCGGGTCGAAACCGCGTTGGCCAGCATGAGCAGGAAGGCCAGAAACAACAATGAGAACTGGGCAATGTCCCCGAAAGCGAGTAATGCGAAGCCCGCGGGAGCGCTCAACGACACACAGGCACAGATCAAAGTGATGCCGATGATGCCGACGGTCCGCCACTGGCGCTTTGAGATCATGGATATACCGCATTCTAGTAGTTGAGATTGCTCCTGTTCGGTGTTCGGATACACAAAGCATTACTTCGGTACCGTGGAACCGCCGCGGCGTACCCGCTTCGAGCGTTCGCGACCGATTTTTCGGGCAGAAACTGGCGGTTGTCCCTTTGCCAGGGACCATGGCCATGGCCGCTGAAGGCTCTGCTAGAATCAGCCCATGACCTTCCCGGTCACACGCCTCCGCCGCCTTCGCCAAAATGAGCCATTGCGGACGTTGGTTCGCGAAACCCGGCTCACTCCCGAGGCCTTTGTTTACCCCCTGTTCGTCTGTCCGGGCCAGGGTGTGCGCAAGGAAGTGAGGTCGATGCCGGGCGTGTTCAATCTTTCCGTGGATGAGGCGGTGAAAGAGGCCCGGGAGACCGCCGCTTTGGGCGTTCCTGCAGTCATCCTGTTCGGTCTGCCCGAAACCAAGGACGAGGTTGCCACCGGAGCCTGGGCGGACAATGGCATCGTGCAGCAGGCGGCCCGGGCCATCAAGCGCGAAGTCCCTGGACTCATCCTCATCGGCGATGTCTGTCTGTGCGAATACATGTCTCACGGACACTGCGGCATCGTGCGCCAGGGCCAGAGCCCGAAGTCGCTCGGCGCAGCCGCAATAGACGCCGTGACGGCCGTTGCCGTCAAACCGCACAAGAAAATCAAGGCTATCGAAGCCGCGGCAGCGGTCGCAACTGGCGCCGCCGGGCAGGAATTCGAAATCATCAACGACGCCACGCTCGAACTGCTGGCCCGTACTTCTGTTTCGTTGGCCCGCGCCGGCATCGACGTTGTCGCCCCTTCCGACATGATGGATGGACGCGTAGCCGCGATCCGCAAAGCTTTGGATGAAGCCGGACTGATCAGCACTCCTATCCTTTCTTATGCCGCCAAGTTCGCTTCAGGCTTCTACGGTCCCTTCCGCGAGGCCGCGGATTCAGCCCCTCAGTTCGGCGATCGGCGCTCCTACCAGATGGATGGGGCCAATCTGCGCGAGGCCATGCGAGAGATTGAAGCTGATATCGAGGAAGGCGCGGACATGATCATGGTGAAGCCCGCCATGCCTTATCTGGACGTGATTGCCGCGGCCCGCGAGCGCTTCGACTTGCCCTTGGCGGCTTATCAGGTGTCGGGCGAGTACGCCATGATCGAAGCCGCGGCGCGCAATCATTGGATCGACCGCGAGCGCGTCATGATGGAATCGCTGACCTCGATTCGCCGGGCCGGAGCCGGCATTATCGTCACCTATTATGCAAAGGAAGCAGCCAGGCTGCTGAGCTAGCAATAGCTAGTCCGAGCGAAGCTCGGCAGGTCTTGCGTCCTTACGGGCTAATAACGTTGCGGACTCTGCACGTAGACCACCCGGTCATTCTTGAATGCCCAAACCAGGGCGACGATCCATCCGATCAGGCTCCATCCCAAAAAGAAATTGAGCAGAAAGATGGAAACCGTGTCGTGCTTCTCTCGCAGCAGGGCCACAATCGTTGGCAGGAAATAGAGGAGAAGTCCAGATCCAAAGATCGGGAACAGGAAGAACCCGAAGACGTGCATAGAGGCCTCCTTACAAATAATTTTACGCCCAACCTGGCCTGGAAGTTCCCCTCAATTTGCTTCTTGGATCCAATGGAATCGCTCCAGCGGGTGCCCCGTCCACGCTTCGCTCGGGGTGTTGCAGATCGGCTGGCGAGCAAACCGCGATCTTGCTGCTCTGGTTTGCCGGGCGTGCTATCGCAAGATGGAGCCTGCCTGTTCTAGAATCAAAGACTTGCTGATACGCATCTCTTCATAGTGAGGAACGCCACTTGTCCGAAACCATCTACGACATCGCCATCATCGGCAGCGGCCCGGCAGGCTACACGGCCGCGATCCGCGCCGGCCAGTACGGCCTGAAAACCGCCCTCATCGAGAAAGACAATGTGCTCGGCGGTACCTGCCTGCACGTTGGCTGCATCCCGACTAAGGCTCTGCTGTTCAACGCCGAACTTTGGGACCACCTGAAAGACGCCAAGGAATTCGGCATTGAAGGCGTAGACGCGCGCAAGCTGAATTGGACCGCTGTCCAGGAGCGCAAGTCGAAGGTCGTGGCCAAGCACGCCAAGGGTCTCGAGTTCCTGATGAAGAAAAACAAGGTAGAGACGATCCGGGGATACGGTAAGCTCACCGGCCCGGCGCAAAACGGTGTCCTGACCGTCGAAGTCACCGCCGACAGCAAGAGCACTCAGGTCAAAGCCAAAAACGTGATCCTCTGTACCGGGTCGGAAGCCCGCATGTTGCCCGGCCTCGACCCCGGCGATCGCGTCCTGACCAACATCGAAATTCTCGCGCTCAAGGAGATTCCCAAATCGCTGGTGATTGTCGGCGCAGGGGCGGTTGGCGTGGAATTTGCTTCCATCTTTCGCTCCTTCGGAGCGGAAGTCACGATTATTGAAATGCTGCCCCGGCTGGTTCCCGTGGAAGACGAGGAAGTCTCCAAAGAGCTGGCGCGGGTCTACCGCAAGCGCGGCATCAATTTCCACACCAGTGCCAAGGTCGAGAAGATCGAAAAAGGCAAGTCAGGAATCACCGTACACTTCAGCGTGAACGGCAAGCAGGAGAAGATCGAAACCGAGAGAATCCTGATCGCGGTCGGCCGTAAGCCGCGGACCGAGAACATCGGCTTGGAGAAAACGAAGGTCAAACCCGACCGTGGCTTCATCAAGACCGACAGTTGGATGCAGACCGCCGAGCCCGGAGTCTACGCCATCGGTGACATCGTGCTGGGGACGCCGCAATTGGCTCACGTCGGCGCCATGGAAGGCATCGTCGCGGTCACCAGAATTGCCGGCAAGAAGGGTAAACCCATCAATCCCGAGCACATTCCCAACGCAACCTACTGCCATCCCGAGATTGGCAGTGTGGGTTTGACCCAGGCCAAGGCCGAAGAGGCAGGCTACAACGTCAAAGTCGGCAAATTCCCTTTCACCGCGAACTCGCGCGCTTCGATCGTGGGCCAACATGAGGGCTTCATCAAAATCGTTTCCGATGCCGATTACGGCGAGATTCTGGGAGTGCACATCATCGGCCCGCAGGCTACCGAGTTGATCGCTGAAGCGGTGGCGGCGATCGAGGTCGAAGCCACCGTCGAAGATCTTATGTGGACAATCCACGCCCACCCCACGTTGTCCGAGGCCATGCTTGACGCCGCGAACAGCGTGTATGGGATGGCAATCAACGCCTGAAAATCGGGCCACGGATTTACACGGATCTGACAGGTAGATATTGTTCTGATCCGTTAATCCGTGAGATCCGTGGCAACGAATTTCTTGATCTCCGTCCTCCAACTCGGCACTGTCGACTATGCCACAGGGCTGCGTCTGCAACAGCGCCTCGTCGACCTGCGCAAGGAAGGCCGCATCAGCGACGTCCTGTTGCTGCTCGAACACTTGCCGGTCATTACTCTCGGCCGTAATGCAAAACAGAAAAACATTGTAGTGCCGCCCGAACTGCTGGCCCAGCGTGGCGTCGAAGTATTTGAATGTGATCGCGGTGGCGACGTCACTTTCCATGGCCCCGGCCAGCTTGTCGGCTATCCCATTTTCGACTTGCGCGGCATTGCCACGCCTGACGGCAAGCGTAAAACTCTGGGCGCAATCGATTACGTGCGCCGCCTGGAAGAAGTCCTCATCCGCACCTGCGCCGACTTCGGCATTCCGGCCGCCAGAATCTGCGGCCTCACCGGCGTCTGGACAGACCCCCAAACCCCGTCATCCCGGGCGGAGTCGAGGGACCTGCTGTCCCCGGCGCAAGCCAAGATTGCCGCTATCGGCGTCCACATCTCCCGCGCCGTGACTTCGCATGGGTTCGCCCTCAACGTCAACACCGACCTCGAATACTTCAACCTGATCATCCCCTGCGGGATCACTACCAGGCCTGTGACCTCCATGGCAAAAGAATTAAGCAAGGAACTCTCGCTACAGGACGTCGCCCATTCCATCTCCCGCAACTTCGGCGCGGTCTTCGAAAGCCAGATGCTCTGGCTGGAGAGTCTGGAGGCGCTGGTTGGACATTCCTTGGGAGTGCCGGTAAAGCTGCCGGAGCATCTGCGTCAGCTGCGCAAAGAAAGAGAAGAAGATACATTCTGGGCATAGTGTCGGCGAAGTCTCGGGCCGCGACAAAAGGCAACTCCTCGCGTTAGCATGGATGACGCCGCACATGGCCAAGAAGCAGAACAAACGATCCGCCGCCCAAGCCACGCCCAAAGCCTCAAGCATGAACCAGCGAACCTACACCATCCCTGATCATCGCCTCGAAAAGCCGGACATTTCGATCCGCCAGGTCCGCAAAGGCGGCAAAGTCAGCTACGAAGTCACCGGCGACCTCAACGCGCCAGTCCCGCCCATTCGGGAATCAAAATATCTGGGCAAGAAACAATGCATCGAAATCTACCGCTGGATGCTGCTCAACCGAAAAATGGAGGCTGCGCTCGAGAATCTCTACAAACAAGGCAAAGTTGTCGGCGGCGTTTATTTTGGACTCGGCCAGGAAGCCTGCTCCTGCGCTTCGGCATACGCCTTGCAAAAAGATGACTGGCTGGGCCCCATGATTCGCAACCAGGGTTCGACCCTGGTCCGCGGCTTCTCCCCGCGCGACATCATGATGCAGTACATGGCCAAGGCGGGCTCCCCGACCCGGGGCAGAGACGCGTCGTCGCACTTCGGAGACGTCAAGGAACGCAATGTCGTTTCCCCCATCTCGACTCTGGGCGACCTCATCCCGGTGCTGGCCGGCATCGCGCTCGGAGCGCGCCTGCAGGGACGCAACATCGCGGTCATGACTTACATTGGCGACGGCGGCCAGTCCACCGGAGTCACCTATGAAGGCTTGAATTTCGCCGCCGTCCAGGACCTCGGCCTGGTGCTGTTCGTCGAAAACAACCTCTGGGCATATTCCACGCCCGCCGATATGCAGTTCCGCGTGAAAGACCTCGCCGAGCGGGCCATCGCTTACGGCATCCCCGGCGTAATCGTTGACGGCACCGACGCCTGCCAGGTCTATGACGCGGCCCATGAAGCCTGTGAACGCGCCCGCCGTGGCCAAGGCCCAACGCTTATCGAAGCCAAGATGATGCGCATGAAAGGCCACGCCATCCACGACGCAGCCGACTATGTCCCCCAATCCCTGTTCGAATACTGGCGCAGGCGCGACCCTATCACCCGCTTCGAGAATTTCCTGCTCAATGTAAAAAAGTGGCTAAGTCCAACTGAGAACCGGGAACTGATCGCTGGGGTTGATCAACAACTGGAAACCGACCGTGATTTCGCAGTCGACAGCCCGATGCCGGAGCCGGAATCCGCCGCCGGCGGTGTGTATTGCGAGAATGGCTGCCACAAAATCGAGCCGAAGTATGGGATGCCGAAGATCGGGAAGGGAATCGCGGTCAGGCCCGCCAGCATGGAGCCGGCAGTGCATTTGAAGTGACGTTTGCCGGCTATCGTTCCGCTAATCGAGGAGCATGAGCAGAGAAGTGCAATGCCACAACTGACCTATCTCGAAGCCATTCGCCAGGGCATATGGGAGGAAATGGAACGCGATCCCACCGTCTTCTGCCTGGGCGAAGACATCGGCATCTACGGCGGCGCTTTCAAAGTCACCGATGGATTCATCGACCGCTTCGGCCCGGAGCGCATCATCGACACGCCGATCGCCGAATCGGCCATTGTAGGCGCGGCCTTCGGTGCCTCGCTCACCGGCATGCGCCCGGTGGCTGAGTTTCAGTTTATGGATTTCATCGGCTGCGCCTTCAACCAGATCGTCAACATGGTTGCCAAGGCCCACTATCGCTGGGGAGCGCCGGCGCCGCTGGTCATCCGAGGACCCAGCGGTGGCAACGTTCATGGCGGTCCATTTCATTCGCAGAATCCGGAAATGTGGTTCGTGCACGCGCCTGGCTTGAAGGTGGTTTGTCCGGCCAGCGCCTACGACGCCAAGGGTCTGATCAAAGCCGCTATCCGCGACAATAATCCGGTCATCTTCTTTGAGCACAAATATCTCTATCGCCGCATCAAAGAAGAAGTGCCGGCCGAAGACTATATTGTGCCCCTGGGCAAGGCACGCATCGCCCGTGAAGGTCGCGACCTGAGTATCATCACTTATGCCGCCATGGTGCACACCGCGCTGGAGGCCGCTGAGACGTTACGCCAGGAAGGGATCGAGCTCGAAATTGTGGACTTGCGCACCGTTTCTCCCCTCGACCGCGAAGCCATTGCCGCCACCGTGGGCAAGACCGGCAAAGTGATCATCCTGCACGAGCATTCCCGTACCGGAGGTCTGGCCGGCGAAATTGCGGCCATCATTAATGAAGACGCTTTCGACAGTCTCGATGGCCCCATCGTGCGCATCGCCGCCCAGGATTCTCCGGTACCGTTCTCGCCGCCGCAGGAGGAATACTTCCTGCCTCAGGTCAGCGATGTGTTGCGGGAAGCCCGGCGCCTGAAGGCTTACTGAGATTTCCCGGTCGAGTTGAAACCATGCACGACAACCTCGTAACTGTCGCCGTCTTTCACAGCCAGTCGGAATTCCTGTTGGCCCGCTCCCGCCTGGAATCCGCTGATATCGAATGCTTCGCGTATGATGAAAACATGCTTCGTATCGGCGGCTGGCATTCGCATATACTCGGCGGGATCAAGCTGCAGGTGCGAGAGTCGGAAGCGCAGGACGCCCACGCCATCCTGCATTACACGGCACCGCCGGACAATTCGTAGCGGCGCTTTCTGCATTCATACGTACATGATTACCAGGAGGTAAGAATGCGTAGTTTTATTCTCGGCGTCGTCATTACTTTGCTTCTGCTCCTCCTGGTAGGAATGGCCGTTGCCATGCTCGGCTTCCTGCCTACGAATGCCGATTCCAATCCGTCGAAGATGGAGCGCCGTATCGCCATGTCCGCCATGGACGCCTCCATGGAGCGCCACGCTCCCCGCGTGACCAATCCCGTGCCGCCGACTGACGACAACCTGATCGACGGGATGAAAATTTACACCATGAACTGCTCCCTTTGTCATGGGACGCTCGACCGCAAACCCAGTCCGCTGGCGCAGTCCTTCTACCCGTCGCCTCCACAAGTGATCCTCTATCCGATGGATGATCCCGAGTGGCACATTTATTACGCGGTTCGCACCGGCATCCGCTACACTGGCATGCCCTCGTGGAACAAGGCTTTGAGCGACCAGGATATGTGGAAAGTCACGGCCTTCCTGTCGCGCATCGAAAAACTGCCCCCAGCGGTGCAAGACTATTGGAAAAAGGCCACTGGTGTCGCGCCACCCCCGGTTGATCCCAAGGGGGAAGAATCCGGGCACCACGATTAGGAATTCCCGGTGAATCCAGGATATCTGGCCAGATATATATAATGTAGGTTCGCGCGGGCCTGAAAGCAGAGGCGCGTGGAAGGGAATTATGCCGACTGATATCGTCATGCCCCAGATGGGCGAATCGATTTTCGAAGGGACGATCACCAGATGGCTGAAAAAGCCTGGTGACAAAGTGCAGCGCGACGAGCCCCTGTTCGAAATCTCCACCGACAAGGTGGATGCTGAAATTCCTGCACCGGCCTCGGGGGTCCTCCGCGACATCAAAGTTGCCGAAGGCGCGACCGTTCAGGTGAATACCGTGGTGGGCACGATTTCCGCCGATGGCGAGGGCGCCGCGGCCAAACCTGCAGCGGCAGCCCCGCCGGCATCAGCGAAAAAGGAAGCAGCCCCGGCCAAAACATCGGCCCCAGTTCCGGAAGCCAAGACCGTCGACCCAGCTGCGCCGCAGGCTTCCCATGACGAGGAGGACCACGCTCGCTCTTCTCCATTAGTGCGCAAGATCGCGCGCGAACACAACATCAACCTCGCGCAGGTAGCCGGAACAGGACTCGGCGGGCGCATCACCAAGCAAGACATCATTGCCTTTCTGGAACGAGGTCAACCGGGTCGCACTCCGGCGCCCGTCCCGGCCGCGCCTGCTGCTTCGGCGAAGCCGGAATCTGGCGCGCCAGCCCCGGCTGCTATTCCCGGCGACCTGGTGCCCATGACCCAGATGCGCAAGATCATTGCCCACCGCATGATCGAGTCGCGCCGCACCAGTGCCCACGTCCACTGCATGTTCCAAGTGGACCTGACTCGCATCGTTCAGTTACGTAATAAGACCAAGTCCGCCTTTGAGAAACGGCATGGCGCTCGCCTCACCTTCATGCCTTTTTTCTCACGCGCCGCCATCATCACGCTGCAGCAGTTTCCCATCGTGAACGCCTCGATCGAAGGCGAAAGCATCCGCTACCATCGCCACGTCAACCTCGGAATCGCGGTCGCGCTCGACTGGGGCCTGATCGTTCCCGTGCTGAAGAACGCCGATGAACTCAACTTCCTCGGCCTGCAGCGTGCCATCAGCGATCTCGGCGAGCGCGCCCGTAACAAGAAACTTAAACCCGAAGAAGTGGAGGGCTCAACCTTCACCATCACCAATCCGGGTCAGTTTGGAGCGGTCTTCGGCTTACCCATCATCAACCAGCCGAACTCGGCCATCATGGGTGTGGGTGGAATTACCAAGTCGCCGGTCGTAGTTACCGATGATGATGGCAACGACTCCATCGCCATCCGTTCTCTGGTCCACCTGACTCTCGGTTACGACCACAGGATCATCGACGGCGCCGTCGCCGACCAGTTCATGGCCCAGGTAAAGAAAACGCTCGAGAACTGGAGTGAAGAGATCGGATAACTCACGGCTGGCCGGGTTTGGCCCAGGTGGAGGCATTCAAGCACAGAACGGTGCCGTCGATTACTGCGCTAAGGCCTTGCTTGAATTTCTCCGGGTCGACAATGTGACGTGAAGCTACGGCATCGGCGAGCTGCAGGGCCGCGGACACAAACGACATCGCCGCATTTTTCTTTTCGGCTCCCGATCGGCTGCCGAACAAGCCCTCGATTCCGTTTACCACGGAAGGTACAAACGCGATCCCCTGCAGCAGCTTGGACAAAAAGTCCATCGCATTTCTCCTTGAATATGAATTACGCAATGTTTAGAGATGCATCGAAACTAAGAACTGAAAACCAGGAACTGAGAACTGAAAGAATCAGAAGCCCCTTAGACGCGCTCAGAATTCGGCGTAAGTTACTTGAACAACCACCGATCATGCATGGCAATTGCCGCGCTGATCGCCACCGTGATGGCGGCATTCACAATCCGGTCGTAAACGCTACGGCGTATCTCGCTCCGTTCCAACTGGTTGACCCGATCTTCGACGAGCTTCACGCGCCCGGGCTGCCCACTCCCGATGAGCATGTCCATTTTTGCTTCCAGGCGCCCCAGTTTCTCCAGGACCTCTCCCTGAAAGTCGCTGTCAGTGATGCGCACCACCAGTGGCTGTCTTCCCGCGGTTGCTGGATGGCAGGTGGCCGAGATGTCGTCCTGACGGTCTTTCATAATGGATTGTTGAGGTGCAAGGCAGTCGTGTACCGTGAATATTTCGGTGGTGTGGAATCGTCGTCAAGCTGATAGACCACCGTGTAGAAGGTTCCTGCTGGCGTCGCATCCGTGGTCGGAACCAGGGCCACCGACAACTGGCCACTTGGCCCCAGGGTCACGCTCTTCTTCCCCGCCGCTACCGACTGCCCGGCGGCCGTGCTGAACGTCGGCCAGGAAATCAGCAGCGTGCCTCCCGCCGGCGTACTGTCCGCGCGATATACCACATCGCTGATGGTGGTGGTGGCTGGCGTCTGGGCCCACGCCACACCCAGCCCCATCAGTACAAATGGCAGCAAGCAGAAAAGCCGCCCCAACGGGCGGCGGTGCTCGTCGAACATGTTTCCTCCCCGTGCCGGAGTTTTCGCCAGCGTGAGGCAGACCCTTCCCTTAACCCAAAAGGGAATGAGCCTCACTAGAATGTCTTGGGTTTAGTAAAGGTTGACCGAGAACCGGGAACCAATCACTGAGAACTGCTTTCCTATTTTCCCGCCCTCACCTGCTGATCCAGAAACCTCTCTACGCTGCGCAAGTACACATCCGCAAAATCCACTACCGGACGTTCCTTTTCGATCAGGTCCTGTGCTGCGTCCGGCGTCCAGCCCATCGAGCACAATATCGCCAGGGTCATCATCGGCGCGCGATGCACTCCGGCGGCGCAGTGAATAAACAGCTTGGTTCCGTCCTGTTCGAGCGCTTCCGTCGCGAATTCCAGACCGCGCTGAAACACCTCGGGCGGCTTGGGCTGAAAATCGTCATCAATCGGGTTCCACAGCACTTCGATGGCATGCGGCTCAGCCAGCTTGGTGTCGTCAAATTCGATTTGCATATCGATAATATGGGTAACACCCGACCGCGCCACCGCGGCCATGTTGTCTGCCGTCCAGATTCCGCCGCCGACCGCGATCCGGCCGGTCACCCACGTCATGTCCATCCCGAAAGCCCCCCGCAGTAAAGGCCGATATGCCACCGCCCGTCTCGTTTGCGTCGCGGTCCGGCTGCTGAAAGTGGCCGACAAACGATCGGCCGCTTGCGACCAACGACTGGCTGCCGTCGTCCAACTGCTGGCTTTCATTCTAAGCCATCCGCCGCGGATGCCGGGGACGGCCCGGAATCTTTGGTAACCTCGGTTCCGCTATTGGCCTTTCGGGAAGACCCAGTCGGCGCAGCAGGGTTGCGGCCATCGACTCCTGTATGGGCGCGTCGTCCGTCGAGGTCGCTGGATAAAGCCCGATCATCTCGAAAAGGTACTTCATGCCCAAATAGTGGCCCTTCTCCACTTCCTCGATCGTGGTCTCGACCATGCCCACAGCGCCATTTCCCACGAGATCCGCGATCTGCCGCCGGATCTCGGCCAGGTCCATCGGCTTTGGATGGGCTGGCTCTGCCGGCGAAGGCTTTTTCGCGTCTTTTGCTCCCGCTCGCGGTTTCGCTTTCTTCATTCCCGTGGTCGTCCCCGATGTAGGTATCAAAAAAGAGCGCGCTCTGCAGCGCGCCCACAATATTCTGTCTCACTCAATCTCTAAATCTAGAATAGCAAATCGACTGGGGGAAATGGGACATGCTCTTGGAAAATTTATTCCTTTTGTGGAGAAGTAGTTGCGGGAAGTTCTTCGATTTTTCGCTCTTGACAGTTTTCCGCCCGGGCGACGTCGTTGGCCGGCAGTCGAATCAGCAACCCGGCTTCCAGAAAAATCTCAGTCATCCGATCCAGAGCTTCCGGAAAGCGCCGCCCTACGGTCCGCCGCCAGCAACCCAGCCAACGTGCAGTTTCGTTTTGCGTGAAGTCCTGAAGCGCGATCTTCGCAATCAGCTTGTGCTCAAACTCACCCAGTTGTTCCAGCCCGCGAGCCACGTCATGTACGAAGATCACTGCATCTTCAAACGTCCCGGCATGATACGAAGTCACTCGGGTCCGGAAAAACTCCCGGCCCAATAAAGACGGCAGTCGTCCCACCTCCACCGACAGGCGCTGATACCGTCTCAGTATGCCGAGAGTGCGCTCCCGATAGAGCCATAAATCGGGATCGCGCCCCCGTTCTGGATCAGCCTCGTCCTTCTGCCAACGTGAACCTGGCCGCGGGCCCCTGCGGGGCGGACGCGACCGATCTGCGACTTCGTCTGAACTGCTGAGAATCGCCGCCTGAAGCGCAAAGCTGGGAATCGCGGTCATGCCGTTCCTCCCTCTAGGCAGATGGCCGACAGATGGCCAGGCTGCGCCTTGACCTCGATCTTGTGGTTCCCCGGTAACCGCGGCCGGCTGGGCACTCTGCGTGGCGAGGGCAAGTCCAGCATTTCCAGATCGCACGGAGCGCAGTACACTTGCTGCGCGCCGCGCAGTCGCAACCACAGGGCCCCGCAACGTTCGCAATACTTGAGTTCCAACTGGATCATTTCTGGATCTTCGATCTTCATGATTGCCTCCCTGACGGATCGCTGACAGCAAAATAAAAAGCCCTGTGCCGATGACTCGGTCACAGGGCTCGTTTCTCTTACGATGGCCTGCTGGGATTATTTAGTTATAAGTGCCTTGTAGGGTTTGGGTGGGGAACCATCGGCCTGAACCGGACCTAGAAAACTGCCGGCTGGCGGAAATAGCCCTCCTCATAGCCGGATTTCAGCACGCGGCCATTCTGCACCACGACGCTGAGCCGGCCCGTAAACTGGAGCTCCCGCAATAGCCGCTCCATGGCGGAAGAAAGCATCTCCGCGGCTCGCACCTTGCGGCGGAATTCCACGAAGTTGTTCTCCGCGCTCTCGAATTGTGAATTGCTCGACATGACCTTGTGTGCTCTTGTGAATGAAATTCCCCCTCAAGGAAAACGGCTATACAAGGCGCTCATCGTATAGCTCCTGTTTTTTCAAGTCAAGAAGATGATTATGCACTTGACACAGATGGCTGTCAAGAATTAATATGCGTATATGGCGATAGACCTAAAAATGGTTCAAGCATTGCGCCAAGAAATCTCCGATCTGTTCAAAGCTGAGCAGGCGCAACGCGTCTATGGCTCCAATGCTCACCGGACCGACGGGATGACCATGCAGATCGCCTTGCTCGCATTGAGCAAATCAAGCAAGCATTGAGTGCTCTTTTAAAAGGACAGTCTCAATGAAACTGATAGACGTAACTAAAGCCTTCCAGTCCGACGAACAATGCCTAGCCTACCTTGAAGCCTCCCGGTGGCCCGCTGGCGTGCGCTGCACCGTCTGTGGCGCGAAAGAGGTCTCTAAGATCACCCGCAAGGCCAAGAGCAAGAATAAACGCGCCCAGGTCTATCAGTGCCTTGAGAAGTCCTGCAAATCTCAGTTCTCCGCCACCAATGGAACGATCTTCCACGACTCGCACTTGCCGCTAAACAAGTGGTTCATGGCAATCGCGCTGCTGGTGGATGCCAAGAAGTCCATGTCCGCACTGCAACTCTCGCGGCATCTAGACTGCAATTACCGCACGGCGTGGTATCTGGCCCACAGGATCAGGGAGGCCATGCTGGATGCAGACGCCCCAAAGCTCACAGGCGTCATCGAAATGGACGAGACCTACATCGGCGGAAAGCAGCGCGGCCACAAGGCAAAGCGAAAGAACAAAGACGTGGTTATCGGCGTCCGCGAACGAGGCGGGGAAGTTCGACTATTTCACACCAAGGACGCGACCAATGAATCTCTATGGGAAGTGGCGAACAAGAACATCGCCTCCGACGCCCAAGCGATCATGACGGACGAGAATCCGGCCTACAACTTCCGCATGAGCCGGCTCCAGGGAGTTCCCCACAAGCGCATCAAGCACAAGGAGCGCGTGTACGTGAAAGGCGACGTGCATACGAACACCGTGGAATCGGCATTCTCCTTGCTCAAGCGCGGGCTGATAGGGTCATTCCACCAAGTGTCGATAAAGCACTTGCAGCGATACCTGAACGAGTTTGGCTACAGGTTCAATCGCAGGGAGGATGCGGATATTTTCGAGCAGACTGTGAGCCGGATGGCTGCTGGCAAGGCGCTACCGTATGCCAAACTGGTAGAGGAAAACGCCTTTACGCCTTTCGTGCGGCATTCGTAGTCACAGAGTCTTATCGTTCTGCCACATCGCCGATCTGCTATCATAAGAATACGAAGTTTACGCGTATTATTCCGCCTCGATTGTCCGCAGTACCTTCGTAACTTGTTGCGTGCTATACTCCGATTTCAAATGGAGGCACCAGCACACAAATTGTCGGGAGAATCACCAATGCAGCAACCAGAGCGACCATTCAATCTGCCAATGATGCTCACGTTTCTGGAGAGCCAGAACGGGCGTCATGCCGTGCATTCGCTCGATTTCGACATAGTGTCCGTCGCGGACAGCGAAGAAGCGGCGTGGAAGAAACTACGGCTTGCCGTAAAAACATACGTAGAATTTGGGCTGAGCAAAGGGTGGAAAAATCACATTCTGTTCAATGCCCCGCAGGAATGCTGGGACAAAATTACGCCCGACCTGACTTCTCGCATTTTGGAGTCAATCACGCTGGGCGATGCGGAAACGAAGGTCATTGCCGTAAATGAGCCCAAGCATTCAGATCTCCGCACTTCTGACCGCGCTTCAAAAGCAAGCTAAGGTCACGGTAGCCGAGACAAGACATCAATCAGACGGAACCGAGGTTAAGATTCTCACAGGGACGCTCCCCGTATTTCCGCATGGGGAGCGTCCCACGTGGTATCCGCTTGTAATCCTTCCCGGACAGGACACTGTGGATATGCGGGAGGTGGAGGCAATTTTGCGCCACTTCTGGAACTCCCAAATCGATATTTCCCCTACAAAAGCCACGAAGCATACCAAGGGGGCACTGAAGAAGCGTTAAGTCGATCAACACGGGTAAGGACTTACTTTCGCTTCTGCGGCTTGGCCTGAATCAGCTTCCCTAGCACCTTATCGAAAAGCTGCTTTGGGACCTTTACGGGTTTTTGCTTTTTCGTTTTCATCTTCCTTCGAGTCTAACACCGCTTCTGCAAGGGTCGCTTCCAAAGCCTTAATCGTGAAATCCTTCAGCGACAGATCCTGCTCGGCCGCTTTGACTTTGCAGCGGCGATGTAGTTCCTCCGGGAATTTGTCCATTACCCAACTCATCTCTCCCGGAGCATTGCGTTTGCGTTTGTCGGCCACGGTTTAAGAAATTGATGCCAACCCCAGAAATATCTTGCTTAACCTATGGCTCCTATGGTTCCATAGTGAACATAGGAACCTTGGGTTCCATAGGAACCATAGGCAGGCAACGATACTCCCAAGTTTGGTATCGTAGGAGTATCCGGTTAGTACACAGCCGGGGTTATAACTTTGGAACTCTTGCGCTGTCGGCGGGCCGGAAGTAGACTACCGGGTCTCTAGAAGTGAACGGAGGCGGTTGGATTTGAACCAACGGATCGGGTGTTTCCGGCTAAGGTGAAACCCGACCAGACGATTATAAGTCGTCCGCATTAAACCGCTCTGCCACGCCTCCATAAGAAATGAAAAAGGGAGCTGACGCGAGGCAGCGAGATCGGTTTTGGAGACCTCTCGCTGGTAGGCCCAGGCATCAGACTCTTTTTCAACCGAGGGGTTACTTATCCGAGGAAGGATAAGGCCCCTCGATTCGTTTATAAGAACAGGAAACGCCTTTTCAATCAAGTGTCAAAACACTATACCCCGTACCAGCACCCATCCTGTTACCCAATATTTAGTAGTTATCATTCAGTAAACCTACTATAGATAGGATTCCACGCTATTCCGCACTAGTCGCTTCCTCTTTCTGTGATATAACGTCCGCCTTCCCCCAGAAAGAAGGACGTAATGTCTCCGCAAGATCCAAACCTTGAACAACAGACTGTCCAATGGATAGCAGCCATCTCTCAAAACATACAGGAGCTAAATACTACTCTCCGTAGTATCAACTCAAATCTTCAGCACGTGAACACACACCTCCAACACATCGCTAGTCGGATTCCCCGCTGATGCAGCGCCGCTGAAATTCTATCTCTGCGCTCTTGCGGTGTTTGAGAAGGATTTCTGCGATCTGCAGCGCGGAATGGGCGGTGCTCTCTTCGGCATCGCCCACCACCTTAATGACCTCCTCCGCAAGCTGCACCGGAGTCATCGACTCGCGCTGCCCCGTCACGGCATAGCGATCTTGGCGCAATCATGCATATGTGTCAAATGCATAATCATCGTCAAGAAAATATTTGCTCCCAGATGTTCACTCGCCTGGTTGAATAGCAATACGCTATACATACGGTGCTATACTTTGGGCATGAGGTTCCGCGCATTGCAGGAAAATCTGCGCAAAGCGCTGTGGGAACGCATTGAGGACGGCGACTTGACCGGTCTCCGTCTGGCTCGGCAGACCGGTTTCAAGCAGGCGCACATTTCCAACTTCCTCAACCGCAAGCGGGGTTTGAGCGTCGAGGGCATGGACAAGGTAATGAACGTCCAGCACCTGTCCATTCTGGACCTGCTCGATCCCGGCGAAGTCAACAAGCGCGCCAGCATTGCCCCTCCCAGCGAGGATGAGTTCGACAACGTCCTCCTGGTGGACGGTGCGGTGGCCGCGCGCCAGCCCCTAATCATGAGCATGAAGGTCAAGGATATTCTGAAGTTCAAGAAAAGCTTCCTGCGCAAGCTGCGCCCCGAAATGGTCGGTGACCGCGAAGGCTGGGAGCGTTTCGTGATCATCCGGGCCGACGGCCGCGAGGGCATGAGCATGTATCCTCGCCTGCTGCCCGGAGCCACCGTCCTGATTGACCGCCACTACAACTCGCTTAAGCCCTATCGCAAGGGCGAATTCAATATGTACGCGGTGGCCCGCGACGGTAACTGTACGGTGAAATACGTGGAGGTTGCCGGGAATCACCTGGTCCTGCGGCCTCACAACCACGCCTATCCGGTCGAGGTGATGGCCATGGAACCGGCCAAGAAGGTTCACGACTACCTGGTCGGTCGCATCTGCTACGTGGGAATTGAGACCTAGCTGGAACTATGGGTTGAACTCAGCCCGTCATTTCCCCGCCGGCCAGTCCCGCAGGACTCCTTCCAACAATTGGATCGCTTGATCGAGCGTGGCGAGATTTTGCCTGGTCAACCGGTCGAGGTGGCGGGCCAGGTATTCGATTCTGCGCCGCCTGCCCTGGCGCAGCAGGCGCTCGCCACTCCGGGTGGCGTGAATCCGCACCCGGCGTGCGTCCTGGGCGTCCATCCTGCGTTCTGCCAGCCGATTGCGCTCCAGTCCGGTAACGATCCTGCTCATGGTAGGCGGTTTTACCTGTTCGGCTGCCGCCAGTTGGCCCAGCGTCATCGGCCCGGCGAAAACCAGCACTGACAATGCCGAGAGCCGGGCCGGGCCTTCACCCGTGGCGGCGTCCTGTTTGCGCACCTGGCGGAGCAGGTGGATGGCTGTGGAATGCAGCCGGTCGGCGACCACGGCCGCCTTCGGCAAGGCGGTTTTTTTTGGCTTGCGTCCGGCCATGAAATATAGTTAGCTATGCTAACAATCTCTCTCCTGGAGGCTGACAGCCATGACCGCTGCAACCCTTTCCCTTGGGATCTCGCGGCTCGGCCAGATCGCGATCAACGTACACGACCTCGCCCGGGCCACTGCATTCTACCGGGACGTGCTCGGGCTTCCGCTGTTGTTTACCGCCGGCGGCCTGGCTTTCTTCGATTGCGGGGGAGTTCGCCTCATGCTGGGCCGCCCCGAGAAGCCCGAGTTCGACCATCCCAGTTCAATTCTGTACTTTACTGTACCCGACATCGCGGGCGCGCACCGACAGATGCTCGGCAGCGGCGTCCGTTTCGAGGACGCGCCTCATCTGATCGCGAAAATGCCCACCCACGACCTGTGGATGACTTTCTTCCGCGACTCGGAGCAGAATTTACTGGCCCTGATGTGCGAGGTCCCGCAGGCGGCGTAAGGTATCCCACGACCACTTGATTGCCGGCATAAAAAGGGAGCCCCTGAGCCAGTCCACTCTTGCGGGCGACGCAAAAGAGTCGACAGACTTCAGAGGCTTGGGAGAAAAGTGATTTTGCACCTCAAACCTTGGACCCAGGCATCAGCCTGATCTTGCTGGGCCGACGCCCCACGTTCAAGGTCCGACCTTGTTCGACTACTGCTGATTGTCCGGACTAGCGCCGGCGGAAGGAGCGTTTCCCCCTCCTTTGTGCCATCGGCTCATCCGGTCTTGCTGCTCTTGCCGCATTTTGTCGAAGCTCTTCTGCTGATCTTCGTTCAGCACGCTCTTGACCTGAGTGTCGGAGCTTTGCCGAAGCTCCTGCATTTTGCTGAACCGGTCTTCACGGGAAAGCGACGAGTCATTGTGAATCTGCTCCATCTGCTTGCGTTGGTCTTCGAGGATGGGTTTCAGTTTCGCCTGCTGGTCATCGCTCAGCTTCAGCTTCTTGGTCAAATGCTCGAGCTGATCATCGACGGTCGGCATATGTCGACGGCCCATGTGCCTTCCCATCTGCTGGTCGGATTGCTGACCGGACGGCGGTGGTGTCTCGGACTGATCTTGGGCAAAAAGACTGCCCGCACCGAAGCCGAGGCTAAGCAAAGCCGCCAGAACGGCCGTGCTAACTAGAGACCCCTGCCCGCCTCGCCTGAAACCGAATCTCTTGGGGACTATTGAATTCCACATGTTGGTACTCTCCAATTCTTATTCTCGTCACGTGTCGGAAGCCGCTCGGCTTCCGCCAGAAAAGTCGTACCCCAGTTAGAACACTTAGCGATCAGCAACAGAGTAAAGACTTGGTAAAGTCAGGTAAAAATTCGTAAAGCACTCGTCACCCTTCAGTCGCCAGTGCGTGTATCAGTCGCCAGCGTGGAATGGAGATTGACGACTGACGACTGAAGACCGACGAGTGTTTTACAAGACTTTACCTCCCTTGACGCACTCTTTACGCAGACACAGCAACTCTGAATCGCAGGCCTTGCATCAGTCGGTTTTTACTTCGCGTAACTCCAAACTTTCGCAGCCAAGGGGTGAAACAGTGGGCCGAATCTTGCGGTTGATGTCGTTGTGTGCCGTGATCCTGTGTGTGGGGACGATCCTTCTCATTGCGGGATGCGGTGGAGGAGGGGGAGGCACCCGCTTCAGGCTGGTGAATGCGGTTCCGGACGAATCCGCGCTCGACGTTCTGGTGGATAGTACAACCGTGTCGAGCAACATCGCTTACGGCACCAGCAACGGATACGTGGCGGTGCAATCGGGCTCGCATCAAGTTGCCATCGAGCCTTCCGGAACGACGACTGCGCTCCTGCAACAATCCATCACCTTTGCCTCCGGTTCGGACACGACCATCGTTTCTTCCAACTACTCCTCCAACATCGCCAATCTCGTGCTCACTGACGATAACTCGGCGCCAGACTCGGGCAAGTTCAGACTTCGCGTGGTCAACGCGGCGCCCGGCCTGGGGCCGGCCGACGTGTATATTGTCGCCCCGGCAACCGATCTGAACAGCGTCAGTCCTACACTGAGCAATTTGGCCTTTGGCGGGACCACCAGCTATCAGTCCGTGACCGCAGGCAGCTATGAGGTCGTGCTTACTCCGGTGGGGCAGAAATTCACCGCGATCGACACCGGTTCGGTCGCCTTCAGTTCCGGCCAGGTCCGGACCTTCGTGAGTTTGAACAGCCAGTCCGGCGGCTTCTCCTACGCCCTGCTCCATGATGTGAACTGACATGGTGAACTGAGGAATCGTCGCTCAGCGGCAAGAATGTGAGAAGAAGTCAGAAGAGGAAGTGGGTTGCTGGACCCACTTCCTCGGGTCCTCCCTGCGGAGGATCGGCCAGGATAAAGTCTGGAGGGCGGAAAAACCATCTCCTCTCACTGCACACATCGGCCAATCAGCCGGAAGCTTGAGCCGAGGCCTTTCCAGCACCGTCAGATTCCCCACCGCAGACCCGGGCCACCTTGCCCTGAAGTCTTCTGTTATCATCAGCTTTTGCCGAATTCTATTTTCTCGGATGGACCCGAGAACCCCAGTATTCGGTCACACGGGAGGCATTCATGGAGGAAGTATCGGGCGGGGCCACTGGATCACGCCGCAACGAAGATATCGCGCTGGATCTCATGAAGTTCGTCGCCATGACCACCGGCTATGGCCGAACCAGTTCGACCGGGGTCGGGTTCCAGGGCACTGGAGCGGCGGCAAAGCCGGAAGAGTATGCCGGACATCTGCTTGAGCTCTATGGCAAGTGCCTGCAGGCGGTTGCGGGGAAGAAGTAGCCTGCACCCGGGTGCCCATTTAGCGGTCAAGAAGGCGACAGAGACGGCTGAAATTAGGTCGCTGCTTCAGGCGGACTGGAGAGCCTGCCAGGCGAGGCTCCAGCGGTGCTTCTAACAGGCGCTGGAACCAGACCAAACCCCACCACTGACCGGCTTGCCAAAGTCCAGTCCAGGGAGCAAAATGTGCCCTCTGAAACTCGTCCGAGGGAGGCACACATGGTTGCACCAACGACCTCGCTGTTACGGCAGGCTTCCGCATGGTCCATTGTTTGGGGAGTCCTGCTGATCCTCTTTGGGATCGTGGCCATCGGCTCACCGCTGCTGGCGGCTGTGGCGGTTAGTGCGCTGATTGCCTGGCTCATCATTCTCGCCGGAGTTGTCCACCTGGTGGTGGCGTTTCACGCTCACGGCGCGGGCAGCCTGATCTGGAAGTTGCTGGTGGGTGTCGCTTACATCTTCATCGGCGGATATCTGCTCTTGCATCCTCTTTTGGGAGTGGCTTCATTGACGCTCCTGCTGGCGTCGCTATTTCTCGTCGAGGGCGTGCTGGATCTAGGGCTTTACTTCAAGCTCCGCCCCGCGCGAGGCACGGCCTGGGTGCTGTTTGATGGCCTGGTGACCTTGCTGCTGGCGCTGTTTATCGGCTTCCACTGGCCCTCTAGTTCGGCCTGGGCGATCGGCACGCTTGTGGGAGTGAGCATGATCATGAGCGGAGTCACGCGCGTGATGATGTCGCTGGCGGTGCGGAAGGTGGCCGAAGCGACGACGCTGCCTAAAGCAGCGTAGCGCCGCTTCGGTGGCAGCGTCACTAGTTGGCAACCGCTGAGGAGAATCCTCGTTCGGTTGACTCCCCGGGAATCACTGCGCGAAGAAGTGCCGACCTAGCGCCTGCCGCGTTTACCCTTGCGACGAGCTTTCTTTGCCGCTTTGCGGGCTGGCCTTCTCTTCGCGACCTTTTTCCGGGCAGGCTTGCGTGCGGGTTTCTTCTTCTTGGCCGGCTTTTTGCGGGCAACTTTTCGGGCCGGTTTCTTCTTGGCCGGTTTTCTTGCCGCCGGTTTGCGCGGTGGCTTTGGCGAGCCTCCGCCGCCAGAAGGCCGTGGCGCGGCTGGAACCGGCGCGACCGGTTCCGGTTGCGGCTCAATCATGCCCGGCACCTCGGCTTCTTCTTCCTCTTCTTCTTCCTCGTAATCCTCTTCCAGCGAATCGCCGTAGGCGCCGCTGTCGCCAAATTCATCCATCTCGTCGTCACGTGCGTAGAGGGTGTCGTCAAAAGTCATTCTTTCCTCCTGGTTTTGGGCCGCGCCGGGCGCGGGCCGCCGCGCCAGCGCTGCGGGTACTAGGGAAATAAAAAGACAACTGAAAGACTAGTACATTGGGCTGAACGGGGCGCGATTATAGCACAGCGTTTCCGCGTGACCGCATCGAGAACCGCTTTGCAACGGTCCGCAGTTGGATATTACACCGACATTGCAGAATGGAGTAGTTGGGTCAGGACATTTCGCCGCACTTTTTTCGTTGGCAAAAATCAGCCCAACAGCAACCGGAAGCGGCCAGAAGCCCGCCCCGGGAGGCTAAAAAGCGCGGCTATTGCGCGGGTCGTATTACCAGGACCATCCCCGGGCGCAGCAGCGCTGGGTTGCCATTGTCCCTTTTCAAGGCCTCGACCGTGGTGTGATGGGTGTTGGCGATTGAGATCAGTGTCTCGCCGGGTTGCACTTTGTGATGCTGCACCGCCTGGTGGCTGACCGTCCGTAAGTTGTTACCGGAATTTGACTTGGAAGTGACCGGTCGTTTTCCCGACGAGGTGCTCGGGGTCACTGGCAAGTGAACATAAACGATTCGGCGACCATGCAAGCTGTTTCCCCGCAGGTGATTCCAGCGGCGAATCATGATGGGCGGAAGACTGAAATTGTCGGCCACCGACTGCACCGTGTCTCCCCGGCGCACCCGGTAACGGGTGGTGTGGCGGGCGTAGCTGGCAACCTCCTCCGCAGCTGCGTGTTTACCCGGCGGGATCGGAATAAGCAGCTTGCTGTCCGATTTCAGGTCATCCTCGCCCGAGAGGTGGTTTTCCTTTTCGATGGCCTGTTTGCTGGTGTGATAGCTGCGGGCAATTGAAGCCAGCGTGTCGCCTTCCGCGACTTCATGGTACCGCCACCACACCCGCATCGGCGGCGGGATGGGTGCGATCGCCGCCAAATACCGGTCTTTGGTGCCGACCGGCAGACGAAGCTCAAAGCTCTCGTTCTTGGGCGTGGTCAAACGCAACAGGCTGGGATTCAGGTCCTGCAGGGTCGCGGGTGGGACATCGAGGCACTGAGCCACCAGGCGCAAGTCCACCGAATAATCGATCTTGACCGAATCATAGGGAACCGCTTGCTCGGGAACAATATCGTCCAACCCATATTGGGATGGGTTCTTGGCCATGATGGTGACGGCCAGAATAATCGGCACATAGTTGCGCGTTTCCTTGGGCAACACATTGCGCTTGTAAAGCTCCCAGAAATCGGCGTAACCCGTGCGCCGGACCGCGCTCTGCACCGTACCCGGTCCGGAATTGTAGGCGGCCATGGCCAGATACCAGTCCCCGAACTGGTTGTAGAGGTCTTTCAAGTGATGGGCCGCAGCCCGAGTGGATTTTTCCGGGTCCTGGCGTTCATCAACCCATAAGTTATGCTGCAAGCCATAGCCGCGGGCGCGACTGGCCATGAACTGCCACATGCCGCGGGCCCCTACCCGCGATAGCGCCAGGGGATGGAAACCTGATTCGGCCTGGGCCAGATAGATCAATTCCTCAGGAACGCCTTCCTCCCGCAGCGTGCTCTCGATCATTTCGCGATAACGCCCGCCGCGCTCCAGCGCATGTTGCAGCGTCTCGTGTCCCTTGGTCGTAGAGAAATAATTGATGAAGCCCGCCACTGGATCGGTCAGCATGAGCGGCAGGTCCGAATGAGTAGCCTTGATCTCGGCTTCGGCTCGTGCTTTGACGTTGGGGTCAACCGTCGGAGGCGTGACATCGTTGACCTCATCAATCGGCGCCGGCTCGGCCTTCTGTTGCGGAGGCGGATTGTCCGATTGCAGGGCGGCCAGCTCCGGGCGATTTACCCCTTCGAGAACTCGCTCCAGTTCATGCTGCACTCGGTCGTCCGAACGGATCTCGGTCGGGCTCTGCAATAACATGTCGGCCGCATGATCGAAGCTGCGCTTGGCTGCTTCCAGATCTCCGGCGGTCAGACTCGCCTCTCCATCCTGGTATTCCTTCTCCGCGTTTGCGATCAGGTCCACAACCGGGTCCGGTTTGGGCGGAGGCGCGGCCTGGACCTCTTCGGCCGCAGTCGGCTTTGGTTCAGCTGTCGTTTGGGCAGTGGAGGGTGGAACCGTAGTCGCCAATGCCGGTGCGTTGGCTTGGGGCGCCGGCAGCTTCCCCTGGCGCTGCTCGGTGTGGCAGGCTGTGCCCGCCAAAACCAGTATCAGCACGGGCGCCGTCAACGGCTTGAGATTCCTGATCCCCATGTTTATCTATAACTTACATTGTGGCTTGCACTGCCTGCTTATCGGATCGGCAGCCCAAAAGTGTTGAGATTATGAATCGTACTCTTCCTCAATTTGAGGGGTCAATCCGTAATGGGGTACCCCCCGTTACTTTAGGGACAGGCCGCGCCCGATATTAGTCGACCCCCCGGACCGGCAAAGAAGTTTGCCCCAAACCGGGCGACCCCGTACCAATGGGGGTTTCCCTCTTGCACCGCAGGTTTATACTCCACAGGTAGAGGGGGACTCGGTGGACACCTGCCCGCAGCTCTTTCGTTGTCATCCCAATCTCGACGATGTAGTAAATCGCAACATCGTGGAGTCGGAGATTGAAGGCGGCGCGTTTCTCCACGATCTTCCTGCCCGGACCATGCTGCAGATTCAGACTCAGCATCGCTGGTACACGGTGGTGCATCGTGGCCAGGGCGAGGCCTGGATCTGGGGTCATCCCGCGTTCTGTCCCGAGCCCGTGCTGGTGAGAATTGAAGGTTCATCCTGGGGCGGCTCAATGTTGAAGATAGGTTTTGTCGGCCGAGGCATGCATCTTGAATTCCGGCATCCTGCCTATCGCACTCCGATTGTGACTTCACGTATTCTGGAAATTCGGCAGTGCGATCAGCACGCTGCTGAAATGACGACCGCGAAATATCAGTCCCGCCCTGCAAACTAACGCCCTGGAAATTTCAGAATCCAGAATGCGCACGGTGCGTCTCCCGGGTCGCGATAGAAGTCTCTGCTTCCTTCCCTTACCAGGGAACCCATACCCAGAGTCCCGGATTACCCGGGTACCGGATTGCTGACTTCAGATGTGGCGCCTTCGAATCGTCCGAATCTGCAATCTACAATCACAAATCCGAAATCTGCCGTCGGAGTGGGAGATATGCTCGCCCGAAAATCTTGTGAGCCGGTGAACAATTGTTATATGTGATATCAGAAAAATGCCGTCGCCGGCTTTCGCCAGTCGGTGTTTTGCTTGACTGGGTCATGCGGGGTGTTTAACCTCGACGGTTCGCGCACGTCTAATCCCTGCGCTGGATCCACGTTCCCATGTTCAGAATTGATCGGAGAATAATTATGAGTCGTAAGTTCGCCGGCTGGCTGCTCATTTTCTTGATTGCAGGCTCGGTCCATCTTTGCACCGCTCAGGAACCGATGCTGGCGCCAGGAGCATCCAGTTACCTGGCCGGAACTCCTGAACCTTTCCTCGCTTCCTGCCGCAGCGATCTGGACGCCGGCAAGAAGCGAATCGCCGCCATCAAGGCCAGCCCGGCTCCGCGCGATGCCATGACCACGCTGCAGGCATTCGATACCGCGTTGCTGGTGATCGTTGACGCCGAAAATCGTGCGGGACTGGTCGAGCAGACCCATCCTTCCAAACCTTTTCGCGATGCCGCCCAGGTTTGTGAACAGGAGGTCAGCAGTGAGCTCACCGATATCTCGCTGGACCAGGAAATGTACAAGGCGCTGGCAGCTCTGGATGGGTCGAAGCTCGACTCTGCCGGCGCCTACTTTCTGAAGACCACGCTGCTCGACTACCACCGGGGCGGGGTTGACCGTGACGCCGTCACCCGGGCGAAAATACGGCAACTGCAGGACAACCTGGTGAAAATCGGGCAGCAATTCGAGGAAAATATCGCCGGCGACGTGCGCAAGCTTCAGGTGAACCCTTCCGACCTCGAGGGTCTCCCGGAGGATTTCAAACGCTCTCATCCCGCCGATGCCTCCGGCAAGGTCACCCTCACCACCGACAATACGGACTATTTTCCGTTCATGGACTACGCCAGGAGCGAGCCCGCCAGGAAAGCATTCTATGTGCTCTACCGGCAGCGCGCGTATCCCAAGAACATCGACGTGATGGCGCAGTTGCTCGACAAACGCCACGAACTGGCCAACGTGCTGGGATACCCCGACTGGGCCGCTTACGTCACCGAAAACAAGATGGTGAAGACCGAGCAAAACGCAGCCGACTTCATTGCCAAGATCGCGGCCGCCGCGCAGGCAGGTTCCACCCGCGACTATGCGGAACTGCTGGCGTACAAGAAGCACGAAGATCCGAAAGCGGAAAGCGTGAATGCCTGGGACGTCGCTCACCTGTTGCGCGGAGCCAAGATCGAAAAATTCGGATATGACTCGCAGGCCATGCGGCCCTATTTCGAATACTCGCGCGTCCTGCAGGGAATTCTCGACATCACCAGCCGCATGTACGGCATTACTTACAAACCGGTGACCGACGCCCAGGTTTGGCATCCCGAAGTGACCGTGTACGATGTTTTCGATCACAACCAGCGGATCGGGCGCATTTACTTCGACATGTTTCCCCGGGCCAACAAGTACAAACACTACGCCACATTCACTCTGGCCACCGGCAAGCAAGGCTTCCGGCTTCCCGAATACGTTCTGGTCTGTAACTTTCCCAAGGCCACCGGCGAACCCGGACTGATGGAACGCGACGACGTCATCGTCTTCTTCCACGAGTTCGGCCATCTGATCCACGGAATCATGAGAGGGAATACCGAGTGGGCGACCGGCGATCTGGAAAATGACTTTATTGAAGCGCCTTCGCAGATGTTTGAAGAGTGGCCCCGCGACCCGGCTATCCTGAAGCTTTTCGCGCGCCACTACAAAACCAACGAACCCGTACCGGCGGAGTTGGCGGAGAAAGCCCGCGCCGCCGATGATTTCGGCCGCGCCCTGAACGTACGCACCCAGATGTTCTACGCTGCCATCAGCCTCGATTTTTACAACCGGGACCCCAAGGGACTCGACCAGGACCAGTTGGTGGCCCAGTTGCAGACCCGCTATACGCCCTTCAAGTTCGTGGCCGGCACCCACATGCAGACCGCCTTCGACCATCTCAATGGCTACTCCGCCGTCTACTACACTTACATGTGGTCGCTGGTCATCGCCAAAGACATGTTCACCGAGTTCAAAAAAGATGGACTCCTCAATCCCGAAGTCGCGGCCAAATATCGCAACTCCGTTCTGGCGGCCAGCGGTACCAAACCGGCGGCAGAACTGGTGCGCGACTTTCTGGGACGCCCGTATTCGTTCCAGGCCTATGCCGACTGGCTGAACGGAAAATAGAAGGCGTCGTTGGTCGTGGGAAAATGGAAGGCGTCGTTGGTCATCGGAAAATAGAGGCGTCGTTGGTCCTTGGTCGTTGGTCGTCGGCCAAAATCAACCGCAGCCCCGGATTTCGCGGATTTGCACCGATCCCTGCCCTTTTTGTGTTGCGTTATCCGTCTGAATCGCTGAAATCCGCAGCTGATTTTGTTTGGCCAACGTCCAACGGCCAACGTCCAACGACCAACGACCAATATCCAACGACCCTAGCCTTTACGCGAATACGCCTGCGCGTACGCCGGCACCGGCGTCTTTGGGTCCAGGCGCGGATCGTTGATCGGCGCACCCGGAACCGTTTGCAGCGGGATTACCCCGGCCCAGGTGGGGAACGAATAGTCTTCCTCGTCGTCAATGGGCGGGCCTTGCCTCACCTTGGCTGAAAATTCCTCGATCGGCAGCCGCAGCACCAGGGTCTGCTTGAGTTCTTTTTCATTGGGCTGGCGTGACTCCGCCCAGCGCCCGGGCAAAATATGCTCGGAAAGCAGTCGCAAGGCTTGCAGCTTTTCTTTTGCGTCCTGCACCGCCGCAGCCGTGCCCAGCACGACCACGGAACGATAATTCATCGAATGATTGAAGATCGACCGGGCCAGCACCAGTCCTTCGAGCAGGGTGACCGTAATGCACACCGGAACTCCCTTGTCGAGATTGCGAAGCATCCGGCTGGCCGCCGAGCCGTGGATGTAAAGACTGTCCCCCGACCTCCCGTAGGCGGTCGGAATCACGAAGGGCTGCCCGTCCACCACGAATCCGACATGGCAGATGAAGCCTTGATCCAGAATTTCGTAGGCCGCCGCCCGCTCGTAAACCCCGCGATGAGCTTCGCGGACCACACGCGTGCGCGCGGTGGGTGTATGGGTATCAGACATTTGGAGGAGTCTCCGGCAAGCGCCAAGAATAGAACAGCAGTGTAGCAGAGGAATGTAGGCGCGAGCGTCCCGCTCGTGCGGGGAGTGGCAAGAACGACGGAAGGCCTGCGCAGAGCGGCCGGACAACGCGGTACCTTAGCTTCTACGAACTGCCGCGGCCCCGGCTTCTGTGCTGCTCTCTGCACGAGCGGGACGCTCGCGCCTACATTTACCAATTCACTTTCAACGCGAATTGAAACTGCCGCGGGTCGGAGGCTGCGGTAGGTTGTCCCGCGCTGGTGAACAATGGGTTTACGTCGGCGACGTTATATCGGTTGGCCAGATTAAAGGTGTCTGCGATCAGATCCACGCTCATGCGCTCTCCGAAGTTGATACGTCGGGAAACTCGCAGGTCGTTGAATACCGTCCACGGTCTCAGACCGGCGTTGCGGCTGAGGCTGCCGTCGAATGCCGCCAGCGTCGGCGTGCCGCCTGCGGCAAACTGGACATAGCATGGTTCCTGGAAGAATCCCGTCGGCGAAAACTTCGAAGCCACCGTCGGGCCGCATGGCGTCGCCGGCGTGCCCGGCGCGACCACGTTTGGACGGCTGGTGCTGGGCGAAAATTGAAAATTGTCCGGGTTGCCAGTGATGATGTTGAACGGTCTCCCGGAAGCAAATTCGAGAATCGGTGCCAACGTCCAGTTACTGAAGAAGCGGCTGGCGAAACCCGTCCCTGTAAGCTTGCCGCTCTGGTACACCCCGCTGAAGACCAGGCGATGGCGCTGGTCAAACAACGACGTCGAACGCTCGGCGCTCGGGAAATAGCTGTCCTGTGGCGCCAGCGGAGACTGCAAATCGGTCGAGTCGTCAATGGCATGCGACCAGGTGTAGGAGGCCAGGAATTCGTAGTGATTGCCGAAACGTTTTTTCAGGTTGGCGGTGAGCCCGTGGTAAATCGAACTTCCGTTGGAGTAGTTGGCGTCCATGTCGCTGAAAGGGACGCAGCCGGTCAGGGTTGTGGGATCGCAGGCCGCGCTGAGCCCCGGGGACTGCGCGAACACCAAGGGCGCCACTCCCTGCACGCACCCGGCGGTAGTGGGGTCCGACAGCAAAGCGATCGCAATCGCCGGATTCAGGCCTGAAGGACGGAAGAAATTCATCAGCGCTGTCGGCACATACGGCCCCCCAGGCCCCACGCCGCAGCTGTTGACGAACAGCGGATTGTCCGTGGGCAGCGCCGCCCCGGCCGCCAGCGCCGCCTGCCAGTTTTTCACCAATAAATCGCCACGCGTGGTGTTGGCATTGATGGGACGGTTCAGATGGCGTCCGCCGTTGAAGTTGTATGCCAGGCTGAACGACATGTTATGCCCCAGGTCCTGCTCGAAGGTCAGGTTGGCCTGTTGCGCATAGGCATAGACAAATCCCTTGCCTTGCGGATAGCCGAAGGGCTGGAAGGCCACGGGGAAAAATGTTGCCGGGTTCAGATAGTTCTGGTTGATGAACAGGTCGGCATTCGATGGGTCAAAGCGCTGTTGGTTAGGCTGGTATCCAGGGATGGTGGGCAAACATGAACTGGTGTTGAGAATACCCTGGAAGATATTGGTCGCGTTTAAGCTGGCGGCGCCGGCTGCCACTCCTGGATTGCATGGGCTGGCTCCGGCAAACAACAGTTGCCCGCTCTTCGAGCCGTCAGAGGCGTCTCCCAAAAAATACAACCCCAGTAAAGGATGATCGTAGAAGATGCCATAGGAGGCGCGAACCACACTTTTGCCGTCGCCGTGGGGGTCCCAGGCCACGCCAATGCGGGGCTGAAAGTTGTTTTTGTCCGTGTCGATGCCTTTTTGCAGGCCCAGTTGGTTGTAAGCCGCCAGCGGCAGCCCGCTCAGCTTGGCCAGCTGCGGTGGGAACTCGATGTCGTAACGCACGCCCAGATTGAAGGTGAGATTCGATCTCACACGGAAAGAGTCCTGCCAGAACAAGCCCAAGGGCTTGTTGGTAAAACTATCTTTGGGATTACCGATGCCCTGCACCAGCGTGCTGGGAATGCCCAGGCCGAAGGCCTGTAGGCCGGTGAAACCGGGAAAGTCAGGGCACAGGGCGGCCGGTGCTCCATTGGGCACGCACGGATTGGAAAAGCCCAAACTGGCGGCATCGAGCGAACTGAAGTTATAGACGCCGCCGTAGTTCACCGTGAAGGTGGCGGTAAGCGGCAGATAGTTAAAGTCCACTCCGAATTTTGTGTCGTGGCGCCCGATGGTCCAGGAAAAATTGTCAGTGAACTGGTAGCGCTGCTCTACTCGTTGAATGTAGGAATAAGGCTCGCGCCCGACAAAACCAAAGCCCGCGATGTTGGACGCCACGTTCGATCCCCCGGGCGCGTCGGAATAAAAATACTGCAATCCGCGGCGGCCATACTGAAAGCGCAGTTCGTTGACTTTGTTGGTGCCAATGGTCATGGTGTCCTGCGCCACCCCGGTGACGTCGCGGTAGGTTTGCGACGAGGTCCGCGAAAATGCGTTCTGTCCGTAAGTCTGGTTCTCGCCGTTGACCTGAATGCCGGTCACCGTGCTGGGACTTACGTTGGCGCGAAACATCAGGCGGTTGTGGTTATTGAGGTTGTGGTCCAGACGCAGCGAGTAAAGGCTGGTGCCTTCGAACACGGGATAGTT
>JBOGLD010000072.1:0-15286 GCA_050745885.1 Terriglobales bacterium | reverse complement strand
GATCCGCAAGACCGGATCGAGGCCCATGGCACCACCAGCGATTTGTTGCTGGTGTACGCCCCGGGCAGTTCGCCCGACCGTTGGCCGGACTCGATGGCGAAATTCGTGCCGGCAGGATCAGACATCATCTTCCAGGTCCACTACACCACGAATGGCCAAGCCGGTCAGGACCGAACCAGCATCGGCCTGGTATTCGCGAAGACGCGACCCCCGCAGCGCGTCATCACGCTGCAGCTCAACGATCATGCCTTCATCATTCCGCCGGGCGCGGATGATTTTCGAGTAGAAGTGCAGGGCACATTGCCGCACGACGCCACGCTTCTCAGTTTTTTCCCCCACATGCACCTGCGCGGCAAGCGTTTCGAGTACGATATCGTGCGGCCGGACGGCTCAATCGAGACTCTGCTGCGCGTCAACTACCATTTTCACTGGCAGCTGAGCTATCGTCTGGCGCAGCCGATGCTCCTTAAGGCTGGCACCAGACTGCGCGCGGTTGCATGGTATGACAACTCGCGCAACAATCCACACAATCCCGACCCGGACGCCACTGTCACCTGGGGCGATCAAACCTACCAGGAAATGATGGTCGGCTTCTTCGATGTGGCGGTGCCGGCGAACATGGACAAAGAACACTTCTTCATGCGCGGCCAGAACGCCCACTAGGGCCGGACTTCGGTTCTCAAATCTGTCTGCGGCGGAAAACCGGCGATTCAGTTAGAATCCCGGACGGCTTGGGAGGGCGGCGATATGCTCAGCTACTCGCGTGGGCCGGAGCAGCCGTTGTGGGAGAAGACGATCGGCCAGGTGCTCGATCAGACCGTCGAGCGTGCGGGCGAATGTCTGGCCCTGGTCTCCTGTCATCAATCGAAGCGTTACACCTGGCGCCAGTTGCGCGATCTGGCTGATTGCGTTGCGCGCGGGTTGTGGTCGCTCGGAATCAGGCCGGGAGACCGGGTCGGGCTGTGGTCCACCAACTGCGTCGAGTGGGTGATGGTCCATCTGGGTTGCGCCCGGGCCGGAGCGATCCTGGTCAATGTCAATCCCGCCTACCGCACTTACGAACTGGCATTTACGCTTCGCAAGTCTCGCATGAAGGCGCTCTTCCTGTGGGAGCGCGACAGCCGCGCCGAGTACGTTCAAATTCTTGCCGAAGCCCGGCAAGGCCAGGACCTGCGGCTTGAGCGCGTGGTGGTTTTCGGGACGCCGCAGTGGGAAGAATTTCTCCAGTCGGGATGTGAGACCCGTACGGCCATTCAGCCCGAGGATGTCGCCAACATTCAGTACACTTCGGGAACCACCGGCATGCCGAAAGGCGTCATGCTGACGCACCGCAATCAAGTCAACAACGGCAAGTGGCTGGCGCAAGGCATGCGCTATGCCGAGTGCGATCGCATCTGCATTCCGCTGCCCTTGTATCACTGCTTCGGTTGCGTGATTGGGACTATGGCGGCCCTGGCCAGCGGCGCCGCGATTGTGCTGCCCAACTGGACATTTGACGCCTGCGCCACTCTCCAAGCCGTAGAGGCGGAGCAGGTGACCTCCCTGTATGGCGTGCCTGCCATGTTTATTGCCGAACTGGGTCTTCCGGAATTCAGAAAATTCAATCTGACCAGCCTGCGCACCGGGATGATGGCAGGCGCGCCCTGCCCGGTGGAAGTGATGAAGCGGGTGATGTGCGAGATGCATTGCCCGGAGTTGACGATCGGTTACGGCCAAACCGAGAGCACCCCGGTGGTCACGATGTCGACGCCCGACGATTCGGTCGAGACGCGGGTTTCCACGGTTGGCAAGGCCCTGCCTTGCACGGAGATGAAGATCGCGTCCCTGCTCGATGACCAGACGTTGCCGGTGGGCGAGCGGGGTGAAGTGTGCGCTCGCGGGTACATGGTAATGAAAGGCTACGACGACGAGCCTGAAGCGACCGCGCGGGCCATCGATCGCGAAGGCTGGTTGCATACCGGCGACCTCGGCGTGATGCGTGAGGACGGATATATTCACCTCACTGGCCGCGCCAAGGACATGATCATCCGCGGTGGCGAGAATGTTTATCCCCGCGAGGTGGAAGAATTCCTGTATGCCTGCCCGAAAATAGCCGAAGTGCAGGTAGTGGGAATTCCGGATGAGCGACTGGGTGAAGTCGTGCTGGCATGGGTGCGATTGAAGACGGGCGAGAGCGCCACGGAGGATGATATCCGAAAGTTCTGCGAAGGCCGGATTGCGTACTTCAAGATACCCCAGCATGTCCGTTTCGTGGACGAGTTCCCCATGACTGTGACCGGGAAGATTCAAAAATTCAAAATCCGCGAAATTGAAGTCAGGGAGCGCGGCCTCGACCAGGTGGCCGGGCGGGAAACCGCTTAGGACCCGGAGACACGCTCGCGAAGCGGCAGCGTCCGGCCTTCGTGACTGTGCTAGGCTGACCTTGTATGGCCGATACCGCCATCCCCCAAAAATCTTTTCTCAGCCACAAGGTCGCCCACTTCACCGAATCGGTGATTCGCGAGATGACGCGCCAGGCCATGCTGCATGGCGCGGTCAACCTGTCGCAGGGTTTCCCTGACTTCCCCGCACCCGCCGCGGTCAAACGCGCGGCGCAGGAAGCCATTGCCGCCGACGTCAATCAGTACGCCATAACCTGGGGAGCGAAGAACCTGCGCGACGCGATAGTCCGGCAGATGCAGTTGTGGCAAGGCATCGCGGTCGATCCCGAGCGCGAAATCACGGTGTGTTGCGGCTCCACCGAGACCATTGTGTCGACCCTGCTGGCGATCTGTAATGCCGGCGATGAAGTCGTCATCTTCGAGCCGTTCTACGAAAACTACGGGCCGGACGCAATCATTTCCGGAGCCAGTCCCAGATTTGTGAAGCTGCATCCACCGCAAACGCCGGACGGTGAGTGGACATTCGACGAACGCGAACTGCGGGCGGCGTTTCACAGTCAGACCAAGGCCATCGTCGTGAATACTCCCAACAATCCCACCGGAAAGGTGTTCACCCGCGCGGAACTCGAATTGATCCGCGACCTGTGCGTGGAATTCAATGTCCTGGCCATCACCGACGAAATCTATGAGCACATTCTTTATGACGGCGCGCGGCACACCTCGATGGTCTCGCTGGAGGGCATGCGCGACCGTACCATCACGATCAACGGCCTCTCCAAGACCTACGCCGTGACCGGTTGGCGCGTGGGCTGGGCCGTGGCCCCGCCCGCGATCACCGACGCCATCCGCAAGGTGCATGATTTTCTGACTGTAGGCGCGCCCGCGCCGCTACAGGAGGCGGGAGCCGCAGCCCTGGGATTGCCATCGGCTTACTACCAGGAACTGGCCGAGGGGTACCGCAAGCGGCGCGACCGCCTGATGCCGGTTCTGACCGAAGTTGGGTTCCGCTGCTTTCGTCCGCAGGGGGCTTACTACGTGATGACTGACATCAGCGGGTTCGGGTTCGCGAATGATATCGAGTTTACGAAATATATGGTGGAGGAGATTGGAGTGGCCGTGGTTCCGGGGTCGAGTTTTTACAACCACGCGCGGGATGGGGCGCAACAAGTGCGGTTTGCCTTCTGCAAGCGCGATGAGACTCTGGATGAAGCCGAAAAGCGGTTAGGGAAGTTGCGGGCGCGTCGCTAGTTCTGGACGCGTGCGTGGGCCGGGACGCCCGACAGCCAGCGGTGCCGGCCCCGCGACCAACCAGAAAACCCAGACAAGCATCTCAGGAATTCACAGGTTTCTGCGGTATACTGCGCTCAAGTTCCCAATTTCTCTTGAGGAAGTGGTGGCACCATGTCGGTGAGAATGGGTGAAGGGGTATCTGCGCAGGTTCCGGCTGACGATTTTCAGGCGCTTGAAGAGAAAGTCTATCGCACCATTGAACTGTACAAGGCGGCGCGAGAGGCGCGGGCGGTGGCGGAGCGGGATTCGCAGCGTGTGCGCCAGCAATTGGAAGAGCGCGAAGAAGAGGTAGAAGGTTTGCGCCGCGAGATGGTGCGGCTGCGGAAGGAACGGGAGGAGATCCGCGGCCGGGTGGAAAAGATGCTGGCGCAGATCGAATCCATTTCCGAGGAGCAGGCGGTCAGCTGATCCGGTCCGAGCTCCCCCCTGAGGAGAAACCAGTATGGCAACGGCCACCAAGCACACGGCTATCAAAGATCCCAGCAATAACGCTGTCCGGGTGGAGATTTTCGACCAGCCTTATAATCTGCGCGGCTCTGACGCGGAATACATTCTCAAGCTGGCTGAGTATGTGGATGGCAAAATGCGCGCGGTGTCGGAACAGACCCACACCGTGGACACGGCGCGCCTGGCCGTGCTGGCGGCGCTCAATATTGCCGACGAATACCATCTGGTGAAGCGCAATCAGGATGCGGGCCCAGTCGACTATCTGCGCCGCGCCCAGAATCTCTCGAGCGCGCTGGATGAAGTGCTGGGAGACAAGCGGCGGGCGGGGTAGCAACTCTCAGCTCTCAGCTGTCAGCCTTCAGCTCTCAGCTAATGCAGGGCGCCTCAGCTTGGCGGCGTGCGGAGCCCCTTGCTTGTCCAAGTTTCCCCCTTACGAAAGTTGCTGGCAAGCCGATTGCCAACTTTTTACGTCCTCCCTATTGCCATGCGGGGATGTTTACCCTAGCATCCTGACTGAAAGCCGACCTGCAGGGTTGGTGATGACGGTTACCGATTTTTGAACCAATGCTGAATGAACGGGAGCTCGACTCGAACTAGGATCCGGTGTGCAGCGCTCCGCCATGCGGAGATGCCTAAAGGGTCTCGGCGGGCGCCCAACGTCTATCGACGGGTTCATTCTCGGCCCGTCACACGGCACAGTGGGTCGGCTTCTCAATCTGCCCCTACCGCCCCTGCCTGCTCCTGCTAAACTTGAGCTGTAACAAAATCTCTTTACAACGCATCTAGATTAATAGTGTTTCCCCAACTTTTTCATATCGGCAAGTTTTTCCTTCCCACTTACGGGCTGTTGGTTTCCACGGGAGTTCTGGTCGGGCTCTGGATCAGCGTCCGCAACTCGAGCAAGCAAGGCATCAATCCGGACGACGCCTGGAACCTGGGCGTTCTGGTGGTGCTGTGCGGCATTATCGGCGCCAAGGTCTTGTACATCGTCAATGACTGGGGCTACTATTCCGCCCATCCGGGCGACATCTTCAGTTGGTCGACCATGCAGGCGGGGGGCGTCTTCTCGGGGGGCCTGATCGGCGCGTCCGTGGCGGCGGTGTGGTATATCCGCAAGCATCACATGCAGGCGCTGGCGACCTGGGATGGGTTTGCGCCCGGGCTGGCCCTGGGACACGCCATTGGGCGCGTGGGATGCTTCGCCGCGGGCTGTTGCTATGGCAAGCCCACCCAGCACTTCTGGGGCGTGACTTTTACCAATCCCATCGCCAATTTGAATTCGTACACGCCTTTGGGAATACCACTTGAGCCCACGCAGCTTTTCGAATCGGCGGTCGAGCTGGCGAACTTTTTCATTCTGATGTGGCTCTTCAAGCGCAAGAAGTTCGATGGACAGGTTTTGAGCGCGTATTTCATCCTGTATGGCGTGGCCCGCTATTTCCTGGAATTTATCCGTGACGATCCCGGGCGCGGCGAAGTCTTCGGCGGAGTCATGAGCGGGACGCAGTTGATTTCGATTGGATTGGTGATTACGGGTGGCTTCATCTGGTGGTTGAAGTCGTCCACCCGGGCGGTTCCTGCGCACGCGCAGCGATAAGAGAGAGTTAAAAATAAATCCCGTCGTCCCCTGCGGGGACGAGCACGGGCGGGACGCCCGCGCCTACATGCCTCCACTTTTAATTTCCGCCACCGCCCAGGACGCCGGCAAAAGACTGGACCAGTTTCTGGTGGCGCAACTTCCCGCCACCAGCCGCGCCCGGATCCAGCGGCTGATCACGCAGCAGATGGTGACGGTCGATGACTCTGTGGCCCGGGCATCTTTGCGCCTGCGCGGAGGCGAGCGCATCGCTGTCCTCGGACCTGCCGCGCAGCCGCCCCTGCGGGCCACGGCGGAAGACATTCCCCTGGACATTGTGTTTGAAGACGAAGATCTGGCGGTAGTCAACAAGCCGGCGGGGATGACGGTGCATGCCGGAGCAGGTGCGACCGAGGACCAACGCAATCGCGGCACGCTGGTGAATGCGCTGCTGCATCACTTCCGCCAGCTGTCCGCAGTCGGCGGCGAATTACGGCCCGGGATTGTGCATCGCCTGGATAAGGCCACCAGTGGATTGCTGGTGGTGGCCAAGAGTGACGAATCGCATCGCCGGTTGGCCGGCCAGTTCGTTCGCCGGCAGGTGAAAAAGAAGTACATCGCGCTGGTGCATGGCTGGTTGAAACCGGATCGCGGGACCATCAGCAGCGGCATCAGCCGTGACCGCGTGCGCCGTACCCGCATGACCACGCGGCGATCCGGCGGACGCGAAGCCATTACCCACTATGCGGTCGAGCGCCGGCTGGATTCGCCCTACGGAAAATTCAGCCTGCTGGAAGTGCGGATCGATACCGGCAGAACGCACCAGATTCGAGTCCATCTCGCGTCCCTGCGCCATCCGGTGGTGGGAGACTGGCTCTACGGGGCTCCCCGTGAGCTGGGCGGCAAACCTGCTCCCAGCCTGGCTCTATCCCGAAATTTTCTGCATGCCGCGGAGCTGCGGTTTCAGCATCCCCGAAGCGGCGAGCTGCTGTCTTTCTCGGCGCCCTTGCCTGCGGAACTCGAAAATCTCCTGCAACGACTCGGCCCGTGAACCGGAGCGGGGTTGCGACTATAATTAAGGCCTGATGAAGTTCCGCGGCATCACTTTGTTTCTGGGCAGCCTGTTGTTCGTGGCTATGGTCTTTGCCCAGAATTCGGATGTGGACGACTTGCCTTCCGCTCTCTCAGCGGTCCAGCAGGAGCGCATGCAGCCCCCGCCGCCTGCCGCTCCGCCCGCGAGCCCGGCACCGCAAGCTGCAACTACCCCTTCGTCGTCCCAGCCGCAACAGGCGCTTTCGGCTGATTCGCCCGCTGCCCAAACCGCACCCGCTCAAGTGGGAGCTTCTTCCCAGGGGAAGGCTGACCAGCCCTCGAATCTTTCCGAGGAGCCTGCCGCCACGATTACCAAAACGGTGAACGAGGTCAACGTCGTGTTCACCGTCACCGACAGGCATGGTCGTTTTGTGAAAGATCTTACCAAGCGCGATTTCTCGGTGCTCGACGATAACAGGCCGGTTGAACAGATCCGGAGCTTTCACAACGAGACCGATCTGCCTCTGCAAGTCGGCCTGCTGGTGGATGCCAGCAACTCGGTGCGGGACCGTTTCAAGTTCGAGCAGGAGTCGGCCATTGAGTTTCTCAACCAGACGGTGCGGCCCCACTACGACAAGGCTTTCGTCGTCGGATTTGATGTCACCCCGGAAGTGACCCAGGATTTCACCGACAATACAGAAGCGCTCTCGCGCGGAGTTCGGCTACTCAGACCAGGTGGCGGCACCGCGATGTACGATGCGTTGTATTTTGCCTGCCGGGACAAACTGCTGAAGGAGCAGCAGAGCGGCCCGGTGCGCCGGGCCATCATCCTGCTCAGCGATGGTGACGACAATATGAGTCACGTCACGCGCGAGGAAGCCATCGAGATGGCGCAGCGCGCGGACGTGATCGTGTACACCATCAGCACCAATCTCACTGGCGGAGGCCGTGGCGGGGACCGGGTTTTGGACCGCATTGCCGAGGCTACCGGCGGACGTGCTTTCGTTCCGTTTCAACTCAACGATGTAGCCAACGCCTTCGTCGATATCCAGGCTGAATTGCGCAGCCAGTATGCCCTTTCCTATAAGCCTGTAGACCTGCGGCCGGACGGTCGTTTCCACACCATTGAAATCCTGGCGCAAAACCACAAGGGCCTGCGCGTGCGCAGCCGGCGCGGTTACTATGCGCCGACACGCTAAGCCGCCTGTGGCAAGAGCCGGGACCCGCATCCAGCAGGACTGTTCCGCCAAGCAGACCCCGCGGACTAAGCCCGGCCGGGACGCGCAGGGGCGCTCGTCCCTATGCGGTTCACCGGAGCCTTGGGCGGCGCCAGTTGGATCAGGGTACGGTTTCCTGCGCGAATGAAATCCAATTCCCGGGCGGCCTGGAGGGCATTGATCGCTTCTTTGACTCGCGAGCGGGGAACAAAATGACCGAAGAACGATTCCACTTCCTGCTGGTCGGCGGCGATCACGCAATCCAGGTATTTGGAAAGCAGCGCCGAGAGGGCTTCGCCCAGCGACAGGCCGATGCCTTCGCGGACCGCGTCTGGAGCCCAGCGGTAGAGCACATCCCAGAACGCGCCTTCCTCCGGCTTGTAATCGACACGGGTGATGCGGAGCTTGGCCCAGAGTTCGCCCAGCGCGTGGTCCAGGGCGACGAACGAAATGCTTCCGCCCAGGTCTTCGCGCATCTTCTGCTTTGAGATCGGACCGGCGCGGCGGATCAGTTCGAAGGCGTCGCAGGCGAGTTGCGAATACTCCGAGCGCGGTTTCGGCTGCGGCACCTGCTTGGGATTACGCTCTCCCACCAGGGCGTAGAAATAGGGAAAGATAGACCCAGCCACCAGAAAAGCGTTGTTCTCTTCGAACTGGTTGGCTTCATAGGCGTCATGATTGCGCAGCAGCCGGACCATGACTTCGGTCGCCTCCCGGGCGCGCGGGTCGGCAAAGGCGTGTTGCTGGGTGGGCAAATGCTGATCCGATCCAGTCCAGGCGCCGATGAACGTGGGAGCCAGCAGCGGCTGCCGCATGGGATACATCAGGCAGAACCCGACCGACTCGATGAAGCGATGAGCCTCGTCGAGGGTGCGCAGCGGTACGCCGTTCAGGCGCCACTTGTCACGGCGAAGTTGATCGAGTTCCTGGTCGGTCATAAGAACAGCTTCTAGCCTCTGGCTACTAGCTTCAAACCCAAGCGATTCGTCATCGAACAGCTTCTAGCTTCTGGCTGCTAGCTTCAAACCCAAGCGATTGTCGCTTCGCTAGTGGCTAGAAGCCAGTAGCCGGAAGCTCAGATTCTCTTGAACGCCTTCTGAATGTCCTTCATTGAGTATCGCAGAACTACCGGCCTGCCGTGGGGACAGGTCATGGGACAGTCGGTTTTGGACAATTCCGCCAGCAGCCACTTCATCTTATTTTGCTCCAGCGGCATGTTGACCTTGATGGCGGCGTGACAGGCGATGGAAGCGGCGATGCGCGCCCGAATCTTCTCCAGATTCAGCGCTTGCTCCTCGCGGGAAAACTGGTCGAGCAGTTCGTGCAGCATGTGCTCGACCGCGGAAGCGTCGATCCCTGCGGGTGCAATCTTTACCGCAATACTGCGGGCGCCGAAGGGTTCAACCTCGAATCCGTTTTTTGCCAACTCGTCGGCGATCTCGGCGAAGACGGCCTGCTGCGCCAGCGTGAGTTCGAGCACCAGGGGCAGGAGCAGGCGCTGGCTCTCCACTTTCTGTGCCGCTCGCTGTTTCAGGATCTTCTCGAATAGCACGCGCTCGTGGGCCACGTGTTGGTCCACGATCCACAGGCCTTCCGGATTCACCGCCAGAATGAAGGAATCGCGAATCTGGCCCAGCGGCTGTAACGAGGCAAGTGCCGGGGCAAGATCACCGGACGCTTCGGCTTCGTCGGAAATGGGGGGAGCGCAGCCATCGCTGGGCGCCGGCTCGGGGGCGCGAACCAAAGACAATGCCGCATTGCCGTCAACAGAAATGCCTTCGCCAAACTGAAATCGCTCGTTGATCGGCGGGGGGACCGGAGCTTGCAAGCTGAATGGCTGAGACCCGGCCGGCGCGTAGAGGGAACGCCAGGTTGCGGCATCTGGCGTACCGCCGCTTGGCGAAACCGCGCGGGTCCCCGCGAGCGATGGACTGGCGCTCGGGTGAGCGCTGATTTCCACCGCGAACTGAGGCACGGGGCGCGCCTTCATCAGCGCGGCCCGCACCGAGTCGCGCACGAAATCGTGCATGACGCTCTGCTGGCGAAAGCGGACTTCCGTTTTCGAAGGGTGCACATTCACGTCCACTTCGCCGCTGGGCAGATCTAGAAACAGCAGCACGACCGGGAAAACCGTGGGCGGCAGGATGTTGCGGTAACCCTCGATGATGGCGTGCTGAATGAGGCGGTCGCGGATCAGCCGTCCATTCACGAAGACATAGATCGAGTTGCGGTTCAGTTTCTGGATTTCGGGCTTGGAGACGAAACCGTGCACGCGGAATTCGCCGAAGGAAGGTTCTTGGTCTTGGGAGGTTTCCCCATCGTCGGTTTTTTCGCGAACCGGAGCGTTTTCTTCTTTCCGGCGCCAGGGCGGGGGTTGCGGCAAACCGATGCGTTCCAGCGGTTGCACCGCGGCGACGGGAATCAGTTGGTCGAGAACTTCCCCGCCAAAGACCTGGTAGACGCGCTCGCCGTATCCCGCGACCGGCGGGGCGACCAGCATCGCGTTGGTAGCGGAGTGCAGCTCGAAGTGCTTGTCGGGATGGGCCAGGGCGTAGTGGGTCACCAGCGATGCGATGTGGGAAAGTTCGGTGGATTCGGCCTTGAGAAATTTCTTTCGCGCCGGAATATTAAAGAAGAGGTCCCGGACGGCAATGGATGTTCCCGCCGGCAGGCCTGCTTCTTCCACCTTGAACATCTTGCCGCCGTTGATTTCGACGACTGTTCCCGATGCCTCGTCGGGAGCGCGCGTTTCCAACCGCAGCCGCGAGACGGAAGCGATCGAGGGCAGGGCCTCGCCGCGGAAACCCAGCGTAGCCACGCTGAGCAAGTCTTCCGCATTCCTGATTTTCGAGGTAGCGTGACGCTCGAACGCCAGCAGGGCATCGTCGCGCACCATGCCCCAGCCGTTGTCCGTGATCTGAATCAACTTCTTACCCCCGGCCTCAACCTGAATCTGAATGCGGGTGGCGCCGGCATCGAGGGAATTTTCGAGCAGTTCCTTGGCCACCGACGCCGGGCGCTCCACGACTTCGCCGGCGGCGATTTTGTTCGCGACGTTCTCCGAAAGGACGTGGATTCTGCCCATGATGTGAATCGGACTCAGTGTCGCAGATGAAGGGCCAAGGAAGCAAAGCACGGCCCCTTGAGTCCGGGAAACCCGTGCCATTTTTGCCTAGGGGCGGAACTCGACGGACAACGTGGTTTCCACCGCCGCGGGTTGGCCGCGCACGCGATAGGGGCGGAAGCGCCACCAGCGCGCCGCGTCCATGGCGGCGGGTACCAGCCCATCATCGCCGCTGACGGGACGAATGTTCACCACCGTGCCGTCGGCTGCAATCACCGCGTCCAGCACCACTACAGTTTGGAGATTAGCCCGGCGAGTGGTTTCCGGATAGACTGGCTCAACTTTGCGGAGCAGCAACCGCTCCATCACTTCGGCGGGAACCTTGGCGGCGGGCGGTTGCGCATGCACGTCTTTTCTCGCTATCCGTGATTCCAATTGCCGCCACCCGCGGTGCCATTGCCAGGCCGCCCAGATCCCAACCACCAGCAACAGTACCAGCGTCAGCCGTAGCAACCGATCCAAATCACGATTGCGGGCAGGCGTCCGCGCCGCGCGGCGGCGCGCCTGCATGACCGGCACCTGTGCCGGCGCTGGGGCCGGAATCCTTGCTGAAAGTGCCGGGGTGGGGGACACGGAAGCCGGCGCCGCAGGCTCGAGCACCGCCAAGGGCCGGCTGTTTCCCGCCCAGCGGCGGATCAGGGAGCGCTGCTCCTGGGAAAGGCCCAGAAACTCGAACCCGCAGCGCAGCTGGTTGTGGTGTCGTACTACGGCTTTGGTCTGGAGCGTGGGGCCTGCATTGGGCAACTGCAACTCGACCGCAACCCACTCTCCCGGTTGAAGTTCTGCGGCCAGTACTGCCGCCACTCCGCCTTCGCCGATATCCAGAGAACGCCCCGGAATGCTGGCCGGAGTTCCTGAGCGCAGCACGGTGATATCCACGGGGATGGCAACCGGATAACGCGGAATGCGGCGGCGAACCCCGCTGAAGCCCGCTGAAAGGTGGCCCGAAGCGCTCATCTTAGGCTCGATAAATCAGGCTCGACAAATCAGACTCGATAAATCAGGCTCGATCAATTAGGCGCGATCAATGGACTCAATATGGCGGACTCGATCCGAGCCGCCAGGTTCCCAGGTAGCGAACTGCGTCCCGCGCATCGGGTCCGCAAAGGTGGGGCACCCGCACCTGTATAGCTCCAATAAAATCATAGCCCGGAGCAAGGCTCCGGGCCAGATCCATTCGGTCGCTACTATCTGCGACAGGTCTTGCCCCAACGACCGGGCTAGGGCCAGCGCTTCGCTGTATCTTCCCACCCGGCGGCGCGGGCGGCCTGCGGAGCGGCATTGACCGTCGGCTGCGGAATTCGGATGGGCTGCTGAGGCACAGACGACGGGGCCAACGTCGGCTTGTTGTCACTGCCGGCTTCCTTATCTTCCGACAGAAGCGGAGCGGCCACGCGCAACGCCTCCACTTCTTTTTCCAGCCTCGACAGCTCTAGCTCTTTCTGCCTCAGAACCTCATAAACATTCTTCATGCGTCTGCACCTGGAGATTCCATAGAAATTGGACGATTAAGTCGAACTTTATCAGTTACCTCGGTTTTGTCAAGGAGTAACACCGTAGAGACGAACCACCTTTGTCCCACTTCGTGCCCAGAGCCCAGATCGGGCGACAGACTGCCCGCATTTTGTGGCGGAAGGAAGTGGGCCCCGGGCTGAGTTGCGACGCAAAATCCGTGCTTTGGAAGCAGATCGGTCATCGGAAATATGGAAATCCGCATCCCGGTGGTGGATGAAAACGCATTCTGCCAGCTCAGACCCGGATCAATCTGGACATCGATTTCACATTTCTTCGCCTTAACCTTTCCTGACTGTTCACGTCTAATCCAGCAGACCGGTGACCAGGCGTGAGCCCGCGATCAGCTGGGGACTCAATCGATGGCGTATTCTTCCCGGCCAAGCCACTTTGCGCGGAGCATTGCATGGAACCAAAAGCCGGGCGATTGCGTATGGGAGATTAAGGCATCGTGTAGCCGCGGGCGCTGCACGACATGCGGGAGGCCGGAGGGTAGTCAGCCCCGGAGGGGTGGGTCATGGACATCGGGCGAAGCGGTAGCAACGGCGCGGGAAACAGAAATCTTCCCGGCGGTTCAGATCCTCACGTTCAGGAAGTGGTGAAAGCGGCGCACGAAGAACTGCGCCAGCTCATGCGCCAGCGTGCCGATGTGATGAAGCGCATCGGGACGGTGAAACAAACCATCGTCGGACTGGCCAACCTGTTCGGAGATGAAGTCCTGAGTGAAGAATTGCTGGAGTTGGTGGACCGCAAGAGTGGAGGCCGCCAGCCGGGCTTCACCAAGGCCTGCCGCATGGTATTGATGGAAGCGGCGCGTCCGCTGGGCGCACGCGAGGTGTGCGAACACATTCAGCAGCGCATTCCGCCCGTGCTGCTCCGCCACAAAGATCCGCTGGCGTCGGTTACAACCGTGCTCAACCGGCTGGTGGAATACGGTGAGGCACGAACGGTGGTGCGGGAAAACGGCCGCCGGGCATGGCAGTGGGTCGCAGACCCGGCAGACAGCGGCTTCGCCGGGGCCAGAGCCAGGCTTCCACTTTCCAATTTGTAAAAGCCATTGACGTGGCGCAGGCGCCCTCGCCCGCGTGAGGCCGTAGGCGATCCGGAACCTCAATTTTCTGGCGGAAACGCTGGAATCATTCTGTTCTCGCTGCCCCGACGTGAATGCGCCCGAGTTCGTCTCTGCTGGATCCCGGGTCTTCCGACAAAAAAGCGGCTACGCGCCGCTTTTGCTTGCGGCCTGTCCAGATCGAGTTTTTCCTCTGGCTAATTAGGGTTCGAGGTTGCCTGCGGTCTCGCGCGGGCGAGGGCGCCCGCGCCACACCAGCCACCAGCTACCCAGGCAGCAGCATGCCCTTTTCCAGATGACGGGTCACGTGGGCGTAGGAAGCGGCGTGGGGATCGTGGGTCACCATCACGACGGTCTTGTGAAAGTCCTCATTCAGGCGTTTTAGGATTTCCAGCACTTCGGTTGCCGAGTGGCTGTCCAGATCGCCGGTGGGTTCGTCCGCCAGCAGGAGCGTGGGGTCGCTGACGATGGCGCGGGCGATGGCCACGCGCTGTTCCTGTCCGCCCGAGAGCTGCTTGGGCAGGTGGCCGATCCGTTCTTCCAGGCCCACCAGCTTCAAAGCCGTCATCACGTGGTCGCGGCGCTGTTGCGAGGAGAGTTTGGTCAGCAGCAGGGGGAGTTCGATGTTTTCAAACGCGGTGAGGACCGGTATGAGATTGAATGTCTGAAAGACGTAGCCGATATGTTCGTTGCGCCAGTGGGCGGATTGGGAATCGCTGAAGCGAAAAACGTTTTCGCCCAGCACCAGCAACTCGCCCGCGGTCGGCCGATCGATTGCGGCAATCATGTTGAGCAGGGTGGTCTTGCCGGAGCCCGAGGGCCCCATCAGCGCCAGAAACTCGCCGCCGCCGATTTCAATGGAGACGTCGTCCAGGGCCTTTACCTCGAAGGCATCGCGCTTGAAGACTTTGCTGACGTTGCGGGCCTGGACCACTTTGGTTTGGGTGGCAGTATGGGGAATCGTCGTAGCTGCGCTCATGACTGTCCTTTGATCTTGATTTTTTCGCCGTCTTTCAAATCCTGGAGCGCGGTCGTGATGACATCCTCGCCGCCGTTGAGGCCCTGCACCAGCACGCCGCCGCTGCGTTGCGACAGAATTTTTACTTCCCGCGCCATGGCCTTGCCGTCGAACGCCAGGAAGACGACTTTTTTGCCGTCGCGATCCCTGACGGCCGCGGTGGGCACAAAAACTCCCTGCGGCTGCGCACTCGTGTGCTTGCTTTCGTCGGCCAGGAACTTGACGGTGGCGTTCATGTCCGGCCGCAGGTGAGCATCGGGATTGAGGATTTGCACCTTCACCTGTACCGTGGCTTTGGCCCGGTTGGCCTGGGGAGAGATTTCGGCGATCACGCCATTCCAATGGAGGTCAGGGTAGGCATCCACGGTGACCACGCCCTTTTGTTTGGGGCTGAGCCTGGCGAAATCGTCCTGCGCGATATCCAGTTCCACCTGGAGGTCGTTGAGATCGGCGAGGGAAACGACCAGGCCTTGCGGACCGCCCTCGGCCGTGCTGGCGAAACCCGAGGTCACCAACTCGCCTTTTTCTGCGGCGCGCTCCAGAATGGTTCCCGTCACGGGGGCGCGGATCACGGTAGCGTCGAGCAAAGACTTGGCATAGGCGGCCTGGCCCTCGGCTTG
>JBOGLD010000071.1:0-14056 GCA_050745885.1 Terriglobales bacterium | reverse complement strand
GATCATACGAGGGATGGTCTTTCGGACAAGGGTCATTGTAAGACGGGTTACCCAGAATCGTATGGTTACTAAGGGTTACCGAAAGGGAGTGTACGACCGAGTTACGTCCGGAACCAGCCGGAGAACTGGAACAAGATCAGGGCGGACGGAAGTCCCCGCCCGTAGGAAATGAAAGCATCGGGGATAAGGCTGACCAGATGATCGGGAATGCTGTCGGAGGTGGCCTCGCCGAAACCCTGCAGCATCGCTGGCTTTGGAGGAAAACCGGAGAAACGCCCGTGTGAGCAGATTCGCAGAAGAGCGATGGGCGGAGACGCCCGTCCTTCCTTCAACAAGTCCCGGTTTCCTCAGCCGTCACTACTGCTGGCGGAATTGTTCTTGTAAGATCATTTCGACAGCTTCGGCGTCCCGGGGGGGACCGCTGGATTGAGGGAAACCTCGCTTCGCTACATTCGCCGCATTCCTGCCAGGAAGTAAAGAACGTGATTCGGCCCAGGTATTCTTTACCCCCTGCGGCAAATTAGGGAGAACCATGGGCAGATGGCTTACGTGGGTATCGCACCAACGCTTGACGGGCTGGGCGTGTTCCCAGTGCGGCTGGACTTTTCCGGTGCCGGCCATGCTGACCGATCAGGAAGCCAAAAGCGCCTATGATCGTCTGGCGGCCAGCCGCTTCCAGGAGCACGATTGCGGGGCGCATGGCGAACCAGCGGTGCTTGCCGACACTGAGAGTTTCGCGGCGCGCGCGAGAAAGCTGGTCACACGAGGCTTCAAGCCCAAAGACGCAGCCCAGATTACTTTGCAGGAAATCACCTTCGAAAACCGCAACGATCCAAGTGCCGCCAAAAAGGCGCAAGTTGACGCGGAAGACTTCCTTCGCCGGGTGAAAGACGGGCTGATCTAACGGCCCCCTGAGGTTCTCGGTTTATAACATAGATCCGCACCATTCCGGTCTCCAAGGCGATGAAGAACCGCGCCAAAGGCGGCAGGTCGCCACGGCTTCTCCTGAACTAAGCCTGTCAGTTGTCATCCTGAGCGAGTTTGCCCGTCCGCCTTGCGGGCGGGCAGAGGAGTCGAAGGACCCCTATGGGCACGATGCTGCCGATAGTTGGGGGTTTCCGCGTACCAGTTGCATGTGTCGTGCATGGGATAGGGGTCCTTCGACTGTGCGGCTGCTTCGCTGCGCGATGCAGCCACTTCGCTCAGGATGACACTACGGATGGGGGTGGATGCTGGTCAGCCTCCAAAGCGATACCATCCTAGGCATGGCGCGCCGCTCGGTGGTTGAATACCTTGAGAGTTTTGTGCGACGAGGGCGGGAGTGCGCTTACATTCAGCGCCGCGGATACCGCACGGTGCGCTGGAGCTACCGGTCAGTCGCCGAGACGGCTTTCCGGTTTGCGCGCGAACTGAAACAGCGTGACGTCGGCAAAGGCGAGCGCGTCCTGCTGTGGGGAGCGAACTCGGCGGAGTGGGTGGCGGCGTTTTTTGGCTGTGCTCTGCGTGGCGTGATCGTTGTTCCCGTCGATGATGCCGGTGCTGCCGACTTCACTCAGCGCGTGTTTCAGCAGGTGGAGGGAAGGCTGCTGGTGTGTTCGCGTGAACATGTCCTGCCTGCGATTCCCGCCTTGGTTCTTGAGGACTTGCAGAAAACACTGCAAGCTCACGCGCCTTCGGTCTATGGTGCGGACGCGATCGGCCCTGACGATGTTCTCGAAATCGTTTTTACTTCCGGGACCACCGCCGAGCCCAAAGGCGTTGTGATCACACACGGCAATGTGCTCGGCAATATTGCGCCGCTCGAAGCGGAAATTCAAAAATATCTAAAGTACGAACGCTGGGTCCATCCCGTTCGCTTCCTGAACCTGCTGCCCTTGAGCCACGTCTTTGGTCAATTCCTCGGAATGTTCCTGCCGCAACTGATGGCAGGCACGGTGATATTCCAGGATGCGCTCAATCCGAGTGAAGTCATTCGTACCATACGGCGCGAGCGAGTCTCGGTGCTGGTTGCGGTGCCGCGCATGCTGCAATCGCTGAAGGAAAAGATCGAAAGCAATCTGGCCGATCAACAGAAGCTGGAGTTTTTCCGGCGGCGCTTCCAAGCGGCAGAAGGAAAGCATTTCCTCCATCGCTGGTGGATTTTCCGGCGCGTGCATCGCCGGTTCGGATGGAAGTTCTGGGCATTCATCTCTGGCGGCGCTGCGCTCGACAGCGTGACCGAAGAATTCTGGGGGCGGCTCGGATACGCCGCCATCCAGGGCTATGGGCTCACGGAAACCACCTCCATCGTCAGCGTGAATCATCCCTTTCGCCTGGGCAGAGGATCGATTGGGAAAGTACTCGCGGGGCGCGAGGTCAAACTGGCTCCGGATGGCGAAATTATGGTTCGCGGCAGTGGCGTAGCCACCGGATATTGGACGGGACATCAACTGCAGGCGATGACAACGGAACAAGGATGGTACGGCACCGGAGACCTCGGCGAACTCGACGCCGCAGGCAATCTATATTTCAAGGGGCGCAAGAAGGATGTGATCGTCACTCCGGCCGGCATGAATGTTTACCCTCAGGACCTGGAGGCCGCGCTGCACCGCCAACCCGAAGTAAAAGACTGCGTGGTGATCGCATTGCCGCGAGATGGAAACGCGGAACCATGCGCGGTAATGATCATGCGGGATGGCAAGGCTGATCCGGAGGCGGTGGTGAGTCGCGCCAACGAAACCCTGGCTGAGTACCAGCGCATGAGGAACTGGTTTGTGTGGCCCGAAGACGACTTCCCGCGCACTTCCACGCAGAAACCCCAAACCAGCGTGATCCAGCAAGTTGTGCAGGCGCGGCTGGAAGAGAGGCCGGCAGGGCAACCCGGATCAAGCCCGTTCGTCGACTTGATTGCGCGCGTGAAAGGAACGACTGCCGCGGAATTGGGCCCGAAGGTTAATCTGGAAACCGACCTGAACCTGAGTTCGCTCGATCGTGTGGAATTATTAGGCGCGCTCGAAGATCGCTTTCGAGTGGACCTAAGCGAGACGGGATTCGCCGCGGTGAAAACGGTTGGCGATCTGGAGCGCATGCTGCACAGCAAGCTTCCGGCGCGGGCCTCCTATCATTATCCGGCGTGGGTGCAGCGGTGGCCCACGACCTGGGTGCGGCTGGTCACTCATTACTTGCTTTTGCGCCCGGCGGTATTCTTGCTGGGATGGCCTCGCATCACAGGGCGGGAAAACCTGCGGGGACTTCGGGGGCCGGTGCTTGTGGTGTGCAACCACATCGACGACGTGGATGTCGGCTTCGTGCTGACCGCGCTTCCTGGTCGTTTCAGGCACCGTTTGGCGACGGCTACGGGAGGCGAGGCGCTGGAGTCGTTGCGAACTCCGCCGCCGGGCCGAACTTTGCTGGGCAGAATCTATGACCGTGTGAAGTGGATCCTGGGAGTCTCGTTGCTCAACCTGTTTCCCTTGCCGCGCGAAGCTGGGTTTCGGCAGAGTTTTGCCTTTGCGGGAGAATCCGTAGACCGGGGCTACAGCATCCTGGTGTTTCCCGAGGGCCGCCACACAACGGACGGCAAGATGGGTCCGTTTCGCGCGGGCGTGGGACTGCTGGCGAATAACCTGGCAATTCCGATCGTGCCCATGCGGATTGACGGACTCTTTGAGTTGAAGAAGGCAAAGAAGAAGTTTGCGCGGCCGGGGAAGATACAAGTGAAAATCGGCGCGCCGGTGCGATTTCCGCCGAACAGCGTTCCGGAGCGGATTTCCGCCGAGCTGCGGAAGACGGTGGAAAGCTTGTAGCCAGGCTGGCAAGAGATGCAGGCCGCATTGTTTATCGATCTTGTTACCGTGAGGACAAACCCGCAGAATGGTCTCCGCATCGAAGTTTCAGCATGTAGTATTTCCCCAGGTTACCGGGTTGCACTCGGCCTGGTCGGAGAAACTCGTCATGATACAACCACTTTGTAACAAGAAATCTATCGGAGGTTGCAAGATCATGCGTTTCGATATGAAGCAGGTATCCCGAATCGCGACAGCATTCGTACTGGCGGCGTTTTTTGTACTTCCCCAGAACCTTTTGGCGGAAGCGGCGACACACGTGGTGAGTCCTGCTGAACTGCAGCAGGCGGCGGTGCAGGCTTCGACTGTCCGCCAGCAAAACGTGGAACAGGTCCGGCGATTCCTCTCCTCGGAGACGGCCAACAAAGCCTTGCGGTCGGCGCACATGAATCCGGAGCAGGTGAAGAACGCCGTTTCCAGTCTGAATGACGCCGAACTGGCCCAACTGGCTTCGCGGACACAGAAGGCGCAGGCCGATTTCGCAGCCGGCACGCTCAGCGATCGTGACCTGATCATTATTCTTGTGGCTGTGGCTGTGCTCATTCTGATCATTGTCGCGGTCCGATAGAGTCTCTCCATGCCAGGTCGCGCCGCCAGGATCGCGGTCATGTTGCTTGCCGTTTGCGGCCTGCTGGTGGCCGCGGACGCGCCGAGCATCTGGCTCGATGTTCCCTTCGTAAGGCAGCAGAAAAATGGTTGCGGCGCTGCCAGCATTGCAATGGTGATGCAATACTGGCGGGTCCAGCAGGGCCAGCCGGCGAACGATAGTTCGGACGCGATCCTGATTCAGCGCGCTCTTTATTCGCCCCAGGCCCATGGCATCTACGCGTCCGAAATGGAGCGGTACTTCCAGGAGAATGGGTTCCGCACGTTTACAATTCGCGGAGAGTGGGGAGACCTCAAACAACATCTGGACAAGGGGCGTCCTTTGATCGTGGCCCTCAAGCCGGCGATGGGCGACGCTTTGCACTACGTGGTTGTGACGGGTCTGGGGCCGGAGGCGGTGATGGTCAACGACCCAGCCCAACGCAAGCTGCTGCAAGAGGACAGGCCAACTTTCGAACGGGAATGGGCCGCGGCCGGAAAATGGACATTGCTGGCACTGCCTCAGGCACAAACTCGCTGATCCCAACCGCCGTTCTTACCCTCCTTCTTTTCTGCTTTGCAGCCCTGGCGGGCGCCCAAACATCGGACGGTCCATTGCTGGACCGGGCCACGCAGCTTTCCGCCGAACAGCGTTGGCAGGAAGTTGTCGATCTCATTGCCGCAGAACAAAAGCCATCGGCTGAACTCGATTTTTATCTCGGCACCGCCTCGGCCCAGTTGAGACGTTGGGAAGGTGCGCAACGGGCGTTCGCGGCAGGAGCGCGGCTCCAGCCTGGCGACAAGCGTTTTCCACTGGAACTGGCGGGGGTGGCATTCAAGCAGAAACGGTATGAGGTCGCGGCGCGCTATTTGCGGCGGGCGCTACATCTTGATCCCACGGACGCCTATGGCAACGATTTTCTTGGCACCGTCTATTTCCTCCAGGGAAACCTCGAAGCCGCGTTGAAGTACTGGAACCGTGTCGGTAAGCCACAGATTGTCGAGGTACGAAGCCAGCCCACACCGCGAGTGAACGCCGCGCTGCTCGATCGCGCCCGGGCTTTTGCGCCGGCCAGCTTGCTGCGCTTGCCCGATCTGCTGACGACCGAGGTCCGTGTCCGCGGGCTGGATATTTTCCCCAGCTACCAATTTGACCTGCAGGCCCGTGACGATGGCAAGTTTGACGTTCTTTTCCGCAACCGCGAGCGTGACGGATGGGGCCAGGGCAAACTGGAAAAATTGTTTCTGCTGTTTCGAGGCTTGCCGTTTCAGAGCATTACTCCCGAGGTTTATGACCTGGGCCATCAGGCCGTCAATTTCGTCTCCCTTTATCGCTGGGATGCGGAGAAGAGCCGGGTGCGGGCGCAACTTTCAGGCCCATTCAAAGGGAATCCGAAATTTCGTTATGGACTGATCGCCGATTTGCGCAGTGAAAACTGGAACATCAGAAACTCGCTTCAAGGCCCCGCCCCGCTGCTGGGAAGCCTGAACCTGCGGCGAGAATCGATGGGTGCGGACTTCGCTTCCATGGAAAGCGGGCGATGGCGATGGTCTGCCGGGGCCGAAATCTCGCACCGCGACTTCCGCAGCGTGATTCCGGGAACGACTCTGACTCCAAGCCTGTTGGCCAAGGGATACCAGCTCAAGCAACTCTCGCAGGTGGACGCCGAGCTTTGGCGCCGGCCGGAGCGAAGAGTCACTCTGGAGGGCGGCGTGTCCTCACAGGCGGGGCGCATCTGGTCGCAGCCCTCGCACTCTTTCGAAAAGCTCCAAGAGTCATTGCGGTTTCACTGGTTTCCGCAAGCTCAGGGCGATGATTACGAAATGCAGCATCAGATCAGGGCGGGCAAGACGTTTGGAGATGTTCCCTTCGACGAGCTCTTCATGCTGGGGCTGGAGCGCGATAGCGATCTGGAGATGCGAGGGCATATTGGGACCCGGGACGGCAGGAAGGGCAGCGCTCCCCTGGGGCGAAATTATTTTCTATCCAATTGGGAAGCGGACAAGAACGTTTACCACAACGGAATTTTCGCAGTGAAACTTGGCCCGTTCCTCGATACGGGCAAGATTACCGACGCCTCGGCGGGATTGGGCTCGCACGAATGGCTTTGGGACCTGGGGGCGCAGGCGAAAGTGCGCGTCTTTGGAATCGGAGTCGCATTCTCTTACGGAAAAGATCTGCGATCGGGGAACAATGCCTTTTATGTCTCCATGCGATAGAGGCGCAAAACGTGGTCGCGTTATAATGCAGAAGCCATGAAAATCAATCGATCAATTTCGTTCGGCGTTGCATTGGCTTTGCCGCTGCTCGCGCTATCCATCACAAGCGCGGCCAAGGCGGCCGCGAAAACGGTTGTTGAACTGAAGGATGCTCAGGGCAAGAGCGTAGGAACGGCGGTGTTGTGGAGTAAAACCGGCGAGACGGGCGTATCCATGAAGCTCAATCTTCATGGGCTGCCGCCCGGGGAACATGCGTTGCACTTCCATCAGAAGGCGCAGTGCGATGCGCCGGATTTCAAGTCGGCCGGCCCGCACTTTAATCCGGATGGAAAGCAGCATGGCCTGGAGAATCCCGAAGGCCACCACGCCGGCGATATGAAGAACTTCGTCGTGAACGCCAAAGGCCGTGCCCGGTTCAAGGTGGTGAACAAGGACGTAACTCTGGGCGACGACAGTCACTCTCTATTCAGCAACGGCGGCACGGCGCTGGTAATTCATGCCAAGGCGGACGACATGAAGTCCGACCCGGCCGGAAACGCGGGAGCCCGCATTGCCTGTGGGGTGATCACGAAATAGGCCGAATCGCCTGGGAATCAGAGATGGCACAGATTGAACAGGTTATGCACAAGTTTCAGGCCTGAAAATACAGGGAAGACCCTATAGACCCTGAGGTTTTCCCGCCCTGGGGGAAATCGGTCCTCAGTCATAGTTTCCTTCCACCCGCCACTGCCCGTTGAGCAGGTCCCGGACCAGGCGATAGAGTGCGATGCCGGTTGCTTCCTGCACCGCGATGTCCCACTCGTCGCGGGCCCATCCTTCCTGCTCCCACCAGTCTCCGGAGGTACGCCAGGGGCCTGCGGCCCAGAGGATTTCCCCACATATTTCCTTGCGCCTGGGACAAACAAGGCGCGCAGGCCTGCCTTCCTGCAGGGTCACCGTGGCGCGTAAGGGTGGACGGAAGATGCGCATCGCGGTGACCGCGCCTTCATTTTGTTTTTGCAGTTCCTGGGCTTCCCTGGGTTTGGCATTCCGGGATGCCTTTGGCCCGCGCGCCGTTGGTTCCGGCATCTGGCCTGGGGCAAAACGATGCATGCGGAATGCTTCCGGATGGTGAGTGTCCAGCAGTTGCAGCGACCCCACTTTATTTTCGCCGACAATTCCTGCAATTCTTGCCAGGGTGAGCTCGAGTTTTTCCGGTTCCGGAGAAGGCGGAAGGAATAGTCCACTTTGCGCTGCCCGCGGCCGCACCGGTTCCGCCGACAAATGGATTTTCATGATGGGAGCGCCGGGCGGGTGCGCATTCAAATCAAGTTGCAGCAGTTTGAGAAAAACTTTGGCATCAAGCAGGGGGACGGGAAGGCGCAGAGTGCGTTGGAAGTGCTGTTGAGCTTGCGCTCGACCAGGACGGACGGGGACGCCTGTTCCCACATGGTCTGTAGCACTGCATTCCAGGGTCAGGTCCAGTTTCAGCTCCTGGGTTGCCAGGGCGCGGACGCCCAGGCGGGCACACAACTGGTCCAGTAAACGGCCCAGTAGAAACGCCAGTGGTTCGAGCAGCACCAGCGGATATTCCAGTTCGACCGGCTCTTCAAAGACCAGCGGCGGCTCAACCGGAACCAGCGATCTGGAATTGCAGCCACGCGCCAACTGTTGCAGGCGGATGCCTTCCTGGCCCAGACGCTCGCTCAGCGCGATTTCGGGCAAAGCGACCAGAGCGCGAAAATTGCGAATGCCCCAGCGCTCGAGTACATCCAGGGCCTGGAGATCGTGACCACCAGTAAACAGAACTTCCAGGGGAAGATTGCCCAACTGCTCGGCTTCCTTGCCTTCGGGAATCACGATCACCCCGGAAAAGCCGCGAGCGGCGAGTACGGCCGTATCCGGATTGGAAGCCACGGCGACATTGGTTTCGAGGCCAAGATCGCAAGCGCGACGCGCCACATCCCGCGCGATTTTTGGCAACGGCCCGAAAAGAGGTTCCAGACCGGCAAGATCCAGGAGGACGGTGTCACAGCCCGCATCTTCCACGCGCGGCGAGAATGACTGGGCGCAGTCGAGCAGCGCAGCATGGGCGGCGGCTTCCTGTAATAAAGAGCGCGGCCGCAGTCCAAGATCGGAACAGGCGTCTACCTGAAGCTTGGTCATTCCCAGGGAAACTCCGGCGTGGCGGGCCTTTTCGTTCAAAGCAACAATCGTTTGCAGCGGCGCTTTGCCTTCAAGCACGGCCAGAGCTCGTGCGCGCAAGGCGGGCTCGGCGCGCAGCAGGGCCTCCACCGGAAAGTCAGGCACGTAGATGCAGGCAAAAGGCATTGCAGTCGTCAGTCGACAGTCTTCAATTCGTAGCGCCAGCGCCCCGTTGGGCCGCGCGAGGCGCGAGCAATCGGAATCCGGCGACTACGAAATCCGTGCCGCTTTTGTAGCGAATGCTGTAGTGACGGACTGTGCCGGTTTCCGCTGCATGCGCGAACGCAGCAGCTCTCCTTCAATTTGCAGTCCATCCAGAAGTTGCGCATGAGCCGGCCAAAGTTTGTTGTTAACCAAGAGCGGAGAACCGATAGCTGACAGCTTCTTCCCCGACTGCAACCTGAGCAGCAGAGAAGCACAAGTTTGAGCGCAGGGCGCCTGGGCCACGACCAACAGCACCGTGGAAGTGGGTTCGACGGCGCGCTGAAATCGAAACCAGGAAGCCAGCGGAATACGCCGTGCCGCCGTGTCCGGCACATCGCCGAGATCAATCGCCACCAGGCCAAATCCCCCGCTTTGCAGAAGCAGATCGGTGACTCGCAGTGCCTGCTCGAGAGGCCGGACGTCAGGCGTCGGACGGCGGAGGTCAGACCTCGGGCTTCGGACCTCGTACCTCACCCCTGCGCTCGGAGGTCTGACGTCTGCGGGCTGGGGGCTGAAGCCCGATGTCCGGGTGCAGCGAATCCACAGTAATCTTTCTAGTTCAACTCCCGTTGCGGCTGCCGAGATGGAATCGAGCGCGTCGGTGGTGTCCACCAGAGCGCAGGCTTCCTGGCGCCGGGTAGCTGCCGCCAGAGCAGCCAGCAAAATGCTGGTGCGTCCGGAAGAGGCGGGTCCGCAAATTTCGCTTAGACATCCCCGCGGCAGCCCGCCTACAAGCTTATCAATCTCGCGAATTCCGCTGGAGACCATTTCCGGCGTGGGCCGCACCTCCAGCCGCGATGCCGCCGTCACGCCTGCCAGCTTGGGCAATGTCGCCAGGTGTCGTAAAACCAGCGCCGGCTCCTTCCTGGGAGCAAAGACAACGGCACGGCCCGCAGGGGCGGAAAAGAATGGGGAAGACATGGGAACCTCTATATTTCAGGGAACGCCGGGGCGGCTGGCCGAGGCTGCGAATTGTATATTCGCTTTTTATTCGCTAAACGAATTTAGCTCTGGGAGGAAAAGGTTGTCAAGAAGATAAGGTGGCAGCTGGAACAACCCGGCTTTTCTGACCAGGCACCACTTAATGATGAAGCCGATGCCTGAAAAAATAGAACCCGCAGCCCTGTGCCGCCGGACATCCGCTCTTTCCACACTGCTGTAAGGGAGCCTGCTCCTGGTCGCTTTGTTATAATGGCTGCTCCGCCAGGGCGCTATCGTCTAGGGGTTAGGACGGAAGATTCTCAATCTTCAAACACGGGTTCGATTCCCGTTAGCGCTACCATTCAGTCTTGCTGCGGAGAAATTTCAACTGAATCGCCAATGAAACAGAAGAAAGTGCCCGTATTTTGCGATAGTTTCTCTGAAAGCCCGAGCCGGAGAAAACATTGCTGAAGAACAACAAGCCATCCTATCGCGCGTTTTCTCCACGACACCAGGGCAGGTCCGTCTTTGCAAATCTGGTTGGCGAATTGTTGGCGATCACAAACCGAAGACTTTGCGAACCTGACTTGACTTCCCCTGTGTTCTCTTAGCATTCAAACAATTCGGGAGTTTAGCCGTGGATTCCATGCATCGACTCACTTTGCTGCGCGAAGAATGGCGCACAGCGAAAACCGGAAGCTAAGCCCCTACTATGGTTGCGCTAAGGCAACTCGTCTGTTTTACGCCGACCCGGAGCAGGCAGCTTCGACGCAGCCATTTTTCTCAGCCTTTGAACATGTTCCGACAAGGCTACCCTGAGTTCTGCAATTACCTTTTCGAGTTTGGCGGGGTCGGATGTAGATCGGCCAAAACACCCCGTCAGTAGATTCTTACCCCAACCCAGCCTGTGTGCGCAAGCGTACTATTTCTTTGTGTCCGATGCGACACATAGTGAGTCCCAAGCAAGTGAGCGAAGCGTATACTTGGGTTGTCTCTCGCATCTTCCCGCCGCGCCCATAGGGTGACGGTTCCTTGCGAAATCAGATAGCGTTTTCGCTGTGCAAGGAGCCTCTCATGGCCAATAAACCAAGTCCCACCTTTCTTAAGTCGGACGGCAAAGGCCCATCTGTGGATGGCGTCGAGATCAAAAGTGAACTTTTGCTAGGTCTGCTGCGAAGAGAATGCAATGTCATATTCCCGCAGTTGGTTTACATCCAACTGAGAATCCACGACGTGCTCCACGAACCCGGCGAGCCAATCAAGTTCGTCTATTTCATGAATAGCGGCCTGACTTCGATCCTGAATGTACTGCCCGAGGGGAAAAGCGTGGAGGTTGGCCTGACGGGAAAAGAAGGCTTTGTTGGTCTACCGCTTCTCGTGGGTTATCGCACCAGCCCAAACCAAGCCATGGTGCAGATCGAAGGGGCAGCATTCAGGTTAAAAGCCGAAGCCCTCGCGGCGATCCTGCGTCACTGTCCAGCGTTAGAAAAGAGGCTGCAACGCTACGTCCAAAGTCTCGCTATGCAGGCAACACAAGTAGCCGCATGTAATCGAATCCACGATGTTGAGGAAAAGTTAGCCCGTTGGCTGCTGATGTGCCAAGATCGCATCGGTTCAGATACGGTGCAGTTGACCCAAGAATTCCTTGCCCACATGCTCGGAACACGTCGTGCCAGCGTGACGGTAGCAGCGGGCATTCTGCAAAAAGCAGGACTGATTCAATACACTCGTGGTCGAGTCAAGATTCTTGACCGGGCGAAGCTGCAAGATGCTGCCTGTGATTGTTACGAAGCGATGCATCGACAGACCCAGAACTGGAAAAGCGAAAGTGACTAAAGGGGAGAACGCTTTCGCGATGAGTGAAAGGAAGTCAAAGTCATAGTCTTCGTGCTGAACAATTGCGGTGGAGGCACATATGAATTCACTGCGCCTTTTGGTGGCTGATGATCATGAGATTGTTCGTCGGGGCTTGATCGCTCTACTCAAGTCTCATGCGGGATGGGAAGTGTGCGGCGAAGCTGAGGACGGCCGTAGTGCAGTGGATCAGGCGAAAGCATTAAGACCAGATGTCGTTGTGCTGGACATCGGCATGCCGCACCTCAACGGTTTGGACGCAGCCCGTCAAATCTAAACAACAATCCGCAATCAAAGGTGCTGATTTTAACGATCGATGACGCCGATGAGGTTGTCCGAGTAGTGCTCGACGCCGGAGCACGCGCATTCGTACTCAAGTCGGATGCGGTACGAGACCTTGTCTTGGCAGTCGAAGCCTTACAATCCGATAAGACGTTCTTCACTTCGCGGGTCGCCGCCATGGTTCTGGACGGATATGCGGGGCGAACTCTGCCTGCGGCCGTAAAAGGTGAAGTAATACCGAAATTGACGCCTCGCGAACGGGAAGTTCTTCAGCTAATTGCTGAAGGCAAGAGCACCAAAGAGGTCGCTGCTCATTTGTATTTGAGTGTCAAAACCGCCGACACCCATCGCAGCAACATCATGCGTAAGCTGAACCTGCACTCCGTCAGTGAATTGATTCTCTACGCAGTTAAGAATCACTTCGTGCAAGTCGTCGTTCCTCCGCCCGCCCGTACAGAGTTTGAGAAGGCCAGTTGAAATCTCGTCTCATATTTGGAGTGTTGCCGAACTGTTTGCAACCGACTAACATTTCGGCACATTCACCTGAAAGGGGCGTTTATGGTGGCCTTTTTCGATGACCAGACCATCCCCATTTCCTGCCCGAAGTGCGGCAAGGAAGCCGAGAAAACGATCAGATGGCTCAATAGCAATTCTCATTACACTTGTCCCGGATGTCATTCCACGATCAACCTCGATTCGGACCAATTCAGGGACGAAATCAGGAAGGCCGAGAAAGCCATCAAAGATTTTAAGAAAGGACTTGGGAAACTGTGAGGCCATGGTTTGCGGCGAGAAACGACATTGGCCTTTTCCCCTTTTAGCAATGCCGCAATCGATACAAGAGCATGTCAAAAAGTTACGAGAGGAAATAGCTAAACTTAACGAAGCAAACCGCATCTATGCAGTCTCCCCTAAATACGGCTCGGCTCAATCGGATAACGAGCGGCGGTTTCAGAGGTTGCTAGAAATCGTCGAGGAATTGAATTCCCTGACTGACTGGAAGAAGACCTGACGCCCTAATTAGTGACGAGACCCAGAATTTCCGCAGCAACACGATATTAAGACACTGTCGGAAATCTGGCTACGGTTGACGGGGTGTTATGGCCGATGGCCCGCCAGTTCACACCGGGGCATTGGGAATCGTGTCCTTGCCAAAGCCGTATGACGCGTATCCTTTGGAAATGAAGGGAACTCGCCCAGACCACCTCGACTCAGGTTGTTCCGATTGCTTGGGAGATGAGGATGCCTGTCTTCGTGAAACGCCAGAGGAAGAAGACGACGAAGAGAACGAACCGGACAACGAAAACGAAGGCGATGAGGATGACGACGATGAAGGCTACTCAGAGTAAAGTGTCGGCCGCAGCTTTTATGTCAGGACGTGAGCCGATGCCGAAGCAAGTGGACCCCATGTCATACCGAATCCCATGTCCGTACCAGATCGATTGCAGCAGATTATGATTGAACTGCACGAGCTTGGACCGGGCGAGGCTGCAAAATAGAAGAAGGACTTTTATTCCATCAGTATGAAGTCTTCACCCTTCACTGCGGCCTCTACCGCCTTGACCAGCGCCTCGCCCACTTTTGATTTAGCGACGTAAGCCTTCACTCCCAGCCTCTTTGCTGCTTCCACAAAGAATTTGTCAGCATGAGTCGATAAGATCACGATTGCGGCCTCTGGCAGATGTTTCTTAATCTCGCGAGCTGCCTCGAATCCATTGAGCACGGGCATGCTTATATCTAGGACAATCACGTCTGGCTTTGTTTTCTTAGCCGCCTCGACCGCTTCAGCTCCATCTTGGGCTTCGCCGCAAACTTCGATGTGAGAATGGCTTTCCAACGTGGAGCGAACCATCCTCCTAACCACATGGTGATCGTCCGCCACGAGCCCGGGGCCGGTGAGGCGGCATGGCATCCCGACGGCAAGAGAATTACGATGTGGGTTGACGGACCCGGTCCTGCCCCAGAGTTTTGGACAGTACCCC
>JBOGLD010000070.1:0-9944 GCA_050745885.1 Terriglobales bacterium | reverse complement strand
ACCGGCCGGGAGAAGGTGCGCAGCGTGCGCTCCCGCCGGAGATTGAAATAGAGATTGAAAAAGCTCATGGCCAGTTCGCGCAGGGAGCGATAGACCGGTTCGCGGTAACGGCAGCCGGTGTAGTTGGATTTTGCCACCACCCCCCAGTGGCCTTTCACCCGGTAAAGCGCGAGAACGTGGTCGGTGTCGTGGTCGGCTTCAAGGTCCAGGAGCAATGGCGGGAAGCCATTGGCCCGCAGGGCCGCCGCGGCAAAGATCGCCCCTTCCAGGCAGTGGGCGGTATTTTCACGCAGCACACGGCGCGGTGACCAGGCAGTGTCGGCCAGATGGTAGGGCATGTCGTCGAGAAAGCGCTGGATTCCGTAGGGATCCTTCAGGCTGCGCAGCTTGCGCAGTTCGGCGGGAGTGAAGCTGGCTGTTTCGACTGGCTTGTTCATCCTCGAGGGCAGTTTAGCTGATGAAACCATGAACAGCGTTAACCACGGAGGACACTGAGGGCACTGAGGGCACTGAGGGCAGAGGGTCCGCGATCAGGCGAACAGTTCTGCCAGTTCTTCTGGCTTGTCCACCACCACGTCCGGCGGATCGTCGCGCAGGGTGTGCGGGGCGAAGCCGTAGGTGACGCCGCAGGTCCAGGTCCCGGCATTGCGGCCGGTAAGGACGTCGACGCCAGAATCGCCCACAATTAAAGTTTCCTGCGGTCCCATTGCCGTTTCGCGCAGAATGGTTTGCGCGCCCTCGGGATCGGGCTTTTTGGTGGAAAAGCTGTTGCCCCCGTAAACCTGGGAAAAAAATCTGCCCAGCCCCAGCGCCTCCACAATGGCCCGTGAAGGGTTCACCGGCTTGTTGGTAAGCACAGCCATCTTACGCGGCATGCCGTTGCGCGAATCCCGCAGAGCCGACAGCGCAGCGTGTATGCCCTCGTACAAGTGGGTGTGGTCCAGTTTGTGTTCGCGGTAGTAGGCGAGAAAGTATTCCAGGCCGGAGCGCACCAGCTTCTCATCGTCGGCCTCGTTGCCGAGCGCCCGCCGGATCAGCGCCGGCGCCCCGTCTCCCACGTAGCTGGCAATCACATCGTCGGGCAGTTCAGGGCGCTTCATATGCCTCAGGGTGGCATTGACCGAGTGCACCAGGTCCAGGCGGGAATCAATCAACGTGCCGTCAAGATCAAAGATCAGCAGCCGGATTGCATGGGGATCGAATGGGCGATTGAATTGGATCATGGGTGACAGTTCAGGATAACAGCGGGCGGCAATCAGCAATTGGCACTTTGGCCGAATGCCGATGGCCAAAAGCTCAAGAGCTGAAAGCTGAAAGCTGAAAGCTGAAAGCTTCCCCCTACCCCCTATTCCCGATTTACAATGCCTCCGGGTCTTGTACACTCGCATCGAAGGGAAGCGGATGGCCACCACCAAGACTGACCCTAAATCGGCCCCGGTATCCGACCGCGATGTCAAGAAATCCGGCAAGTCTTATGAAGGTCTCTCCCGCGACCAGCTGATCGAAGCCTACCGCCACATGTATACCTCCCGGCGGGTGGACGACCGGGAGATCATGCTCAAGCGCCAGCAGAAGATCTTCTTCCAGATTTCCGGCGCCGGCCATGAAGCCGTGGGGGTGGCGGCAGCCTTTGCCCTGAAGGCCGGCTATGACTGGTTTTATCCCTATTATCGCGACCGGGCGCTCTGCCTGGCCCTGGGAGCAACCCCCTACGACATGCTGCTGCAGGCGGTAGGCTCGGGCGACGACCCCAGTTCCGGAGGGCGGCAGATGCCTTCCCACTGGAGCCTTCCAGACCTCAACATTGTCACCGGCTCCTCGCCCACTGGAACCCAGATTTTGCAGGCTGTGGGCTGCGCCGAGGTCGGCCGCTATTTCGCTGCCCATCCCGAAGCCGCCCGCCAGGCCGCGGGCGATTACCGGCAGTTCAAAGAGGTCAAGTTCCACGGCGACGAAATTACCTACGTTTCTCTGGGTGACGGCACCAGCAGTGAAGGCGAATTTTGGGAGGCACTGAACACCGCTGCCAATTCCCGGCTGCCGCTGATTTTCGTGGTCGAGGACAATGGCTACGCGATTTCGGTTCCGGTCGAGGTGCAAACCGCGGGGGGAAACATTTCCCGCCTGGTCAGCGGCTTTCCCAATTTCCACTTTGAAGAAGTAGACGGAACCGACCCGGTCGCCAGCTACGCGGCTTTTGTGCGCTCGGTGGCGCACAGCCGCGCCGGGCATGGTCCAGCGTTCGTCCACGCCCACGTGATCCGGCCCTATTCGCACTCGCTTTCCGACGATGAACGACTCTACCGTCCGGATGTCGAGCGCCAGCGCGATGCCCAGCGCGATCCCATCACCCGTATGCAGATGTTCCTCATCCGTGAGGGCATTCTCGACGAAAAGGGTATCAACCGGCTGGAAAAACAGGTGGACGACGACCTGCAAGTCGCCGTCGACCGCGCCCTGCAGGCGCCGGCACCCACGCCGGACAAGGTACTGCAGTATGTGTATTCACCCGACCTCGACCCCACGTCGCCTGCCTTCGAGACTCAGCCCGCGCCCTCCAAGCCCGAAGCAGCAGCCACGGATGGCAAGAAGACCCTGCCCAAAACCATGGCCGATCTCATCACTGCCACTTTGCGGGACGAGATGCGCCGCGATGAGCGCATTGTGATCTTTGGGGAAGACGTGGCCGATTGCAGCCGGGAAGAGTATCTCAAGCAGAAACTGGTCAAGGGCAAAGGTGGCGTTTTCAAGCTGACCGCCGGTCTGCAGATGGAGTTCGGTTCCGACCGGGTATTCAACTCTCCTATCGCGGAGGCCAACATCGTGGGCCGCGCCACTGGGATGGCCACGCGCGGACTCAAGCCGGTGGTCGAAATTCAGTTCTTCGACTACATCTGGCCCGCCATGATGCAATTGCGCAGCGAGTTGCCCTTGATCCGCTGGCGTTCCTACAACACGTTTTCCGCGCCCTGCGTCATTCGCGTGGCTATTGGCGGCTACCTTACAGGCGGAGCCATTTATCACTCGCAATGCGGCGAAAGCGTCTTCACCCACATTCCCGGACTGCGGGTCGTTTTTCCATCCAACGCACAGGACGCCGCCGGCCTCTTGCGGACTGCCATCCGTTGCGACGATCCAGTGCTTTTTCTCGAGCACAAACGGCTTTATCGCGAGACCTACGGCCGCGCATCCTACCCCGGCCCGGACTACATGGTGCCGTTCGGCAAGGCCAAAGTAGTGCAGCCGGGAACCGATCTCACCGTGATTACCTACGGTGCGGTCGTCCCCCGCGCATTGCAGGCAGTCCAGAAGCTGGAGCGCGAGCACGGTGTGAAAGCCGAATTAATCGATCTGCGCAGCCTGAATCCCTTTGACTGGGAGACCATCGCGGCCTCGGTGCAAAAGACCAGCCGTGCCCTGGTGGCTTATGAAGACACCTTGAGCTGGGGCTACGGGGCGGAAATCGCGGCCCGAATCGCCGACCAGATGTTCGAGCACCTGGACGCGCCGGTACGCCGGGTGGCCGCCATGGACGTTTACGTCGCCTACCACCCGGACCTGGAGAACGCCATTCTGCCGCAGACCAGCGATCTGTTCAAAGCCATGAAAGACCTGGCCGAGTACTAGGTTACTTCGCAGCGCCGGCATGCTCCAGCCCAGGCGCGCAGTCTGCCGCTTTCCCACGCGTTGCGGGCGCGAACGCCTACAGGACAGCCGTCGGGACGCCGGTGCTACCAGGCCAGGTGCCGGCCAAATGCCCATGGCTAAGTGCTTGATTGCGGTTCTCCGCCCCTTTCCGGCTGTCCAGATACCTGAGTAACGTCTGTAGTACTTTGGTTATGCAATTGGGGTACTGATCGAACCGACTGTATAAACACCACATTTACTAGTATCCATTATTTGCTATGGCACTATGGGTAGTGCCATCATTGAACTCCCGCCCAGCCACTTTCCAGAAAACAGGTATAAAACCCGGTAAAACCCGAAGATACGCCTTGACCTTGGCACTTTACCGGTTGATATATGCTCAGCACACCTAAATTCACTCGAACGCAAATTTGTACGAGGAATTTTCTCCCAACGTTTTGCCCGACAGTCCGGGAAACCGGCTGCGTCACGGGCCTGATCTGTGGAAAGGGTTTGGAACTATGGCCGACTCGCGTGAAGTCATGAACATTCGCCAGGCGTCGCAGTACCTGGGAGTGAGTCCGGACACGCTTTACAAGTACGTAGGCGAGCAGAAGATTCCCGCTTTCAAGCTGGGCAACCGCTGGCGCTTCAAGAAGTCGAGGCTGGACCAGTGGATGGAAGAGAAGTCGAGCCAGATGGAAGCGAAAAGCAAGAAGAAACCGAAGGCGGCTGGTAAGGCTGCCGGGCAACCGTAAAAGGCGGGCACATGTTTGGATTGGGATCAAAAACGATTGTTGGTCTGGATGTGGGCTCTTCCAGCATCAAGGCGGTAGAGCTGAAGAAGGGGCGCAACGGCATTGAAGTGGCGCACCTGGGCCTGGAGCCGCTGGCGCCGGATATCGTCGTGGATTCCATGATCGTGGATTCCGGAACGGTGTCGAGCGCGATCTCCAAGCTCTTCACCGACAATGCCATCAAGGCAAGGGCGGTGGCCACGGCGGTAAGCGGCCACTCGGTGATTGTGAAGAAAATCTCGCTGCCCTCGATGAGCGACCAGGAATTGGCCGATACCATCGAGAAGGAAGCGGCGCAGCATATTCCTTTCGATCTGGCCGATGTGAGTCTCGACTACCAGATCCTTTCCGAAGACGCCGGCAGCCCGCAGATGGACGTCCTGCTGGTGGCTGTCAAGAAAGACAAGATTCTCAACTACACCAACGTACTCTCGATGGCGGGCAAGACTCCGGCTATTGTGGACATCGACTCGCTGGCCTTGCAGAACTGCTATGAGTACAACTACGAACCCGCGCCGGGACAAGTGGTGGCACTGTTGAACCTGGGCGCGAGCGTGATGAACATCAACATCGTGAAGGGCACCACGCCGCTGTTCCCGCGCGACGTGAGCGTAGGCGGTCATCAGTACACGGACTCGTTGCAGAAAGAACTGGACCTGAGCTTTGACGATGCGGAATCACTGAAGCTGGGTCACAAGGTGGGCACCGTCAGCGAAGATGCCAAAACGCCCATCCTGCAGCAGGTGACCGAGATTATCGTGCTCGAAATTCAGAAGACGTTTGACTTCTTCCGCGCCAGTTCGGCGGGCGAGCACATTGAGAAGATTTATCTGGCAGGCGGTTCTTCCAAGGTTCCAGGTCTGGTCGAAGCGCTGCGCCAGGAGTTTTCGTTACCGGTGGAGATCTTCAATCCGTTTCAGAAGATCGGCCTGCCGGCGGAAGGACCGGGAGTACAGCTGATCGAGGAGAATGCCGGCCAGATGGCAGTTGCGGTGGGTTTGGCCTTAAGGAGTTTTGAAGACTTATGATCCGAATCAACCTGCTGGGAGCACAAAAGGGAAAGAAGCGGTCCGCGGCTTCGGCAGCTGCCGTCATGGAAGTGGGTGACGTCGGCTCACCGATGGTGAAGGTGCTGGTGGTGCTGCTGGTGGCTGCCCTGGTCAACGTGGGCTACTGGTACCAGTTGGACAAACAGCATCGGGACATTGCCGCCAAGATGGAAGTGGCGATGCGGAAGAACGCCGAACTGGCTGACGTCAAGGCCCGCTACCTGGAGCGCCAGCGCGAAGCCGAAAACTACAAGCGCCGGGTGGACGTGATCGACCAGCTGCGCGCGGCCCAAGCCGGCCCGGTCAATCTGCTGAACACGATTGGCCAGACGGTGAACAGCACGGAAGCGGTTTGGCTGAACAGCATGAAGGACCAGGGCGGCAGCGTGGATATCGATGGCATGGCCCTGAGCACCGACGCCGTAGCCACTCTGATCTCCAATCTGCAAAAGACCGGATACTTCAAGAACATCGAAATCAAAGAGACCTACCAGGATGACTCCTACAAAGAAATGCAGGCCTTCAACTTTACGTTGACCTGCGAGAAGGCGAAGTCCTAGGGAGGCGGGAAAATATGGCTAACTTTAGCGAAATGCCGGGTATCAAACAGTGGGCAGTCTTGTTGGGTGGGGCGCTGGTACTTTCCGTCGCCTTGTACTTCACCTTGTTCAAGAGCCAGCGGGAAGCCAATGCGACGGCCCAGGCCGCTCTGGAGACCAAGCTCCGTGAAAACGCGGAACTGGAATCCTATCGCCCCAAGCTGGTCGATATTGAGCGCCAACTGGCTAGCCTCAAGCAGCAGTTGGATATCGAGCGCAAGATCGTGCCCGACGAGAAAGAAGTGCCGGGCTTCATGAAGATGATGAATGCCGAGGCCGCGAAAGCCGGCATCGAATTGCGCCGTTATACCTCCAAGCCAACCACGGCGAAAGACTTCTACACCGAAGTGCCTTTCGAGATGGAACTCGATGGCCCGTACTATTCGATGGTGAGTTTCTTCGACAAAGTAGGCAAGCTGGAGCGCATCGTGAATGTTTCGGGTCTACAGGTGGCAACCACCAAGAAGCCTACGGACGCCAGGGCGAAACATACTTATCAGTACGCGCCGAACGAGAGCGTTGTGGCTACCTGCACGGCCACGACCTTCTTCAGTCATGACATGGCACCAGCGCCGAGCGCGCCTGGAAAACCAGGTCAACCCGGGGCGAAAAAGCAGGGGACCATATGAAGCTGACGATTGGAATTCTTTTCCTGGGGATGGTGGCGGGAACTGCCTGGGGGCAGAACCCCGGCGTCATCAACAATACGCGGGACACGCTGAAGGCGGTGCAGCACAAATCAGCGGTCCACTCGAACGCGGCCTTGGCGGGCTCGCACCTAGGCGCGGCCAATCCGGCCCTGCCTGTCCGCGGTCCGGCAAAGAAAACGGCCGGCGCCTCGGCTACCAAAATTTCTGCCCGGCGGGTGTCGCCCAAACTGAAGCCGGTTGCCGGACACAGGAAATCGCAGCCCCGGCAGCAGATTGCGGTGGAGAACCAGAGGAAGCCCGCGGAAGCGAAGGCGGACGCGCCCAAACACATCGATCTGACCAGCCGGCGGGATCCCTTCGTCAGCCCGGTGGTCAATCGCAGCATGATGGGTTCGGGTTGCAGCATTGGCAAGCGCTGCCTGGCTATCGACCAGATCAACCTCAAGGGCGTGGTGAAAGCTGATTCGGGCATGATCGCGGTCGTAGTCAACAGCTTGAACAAGGCGTATTTCCTGCGGGAGAACGATCCGGTGTTCAACGGTTATGTCGTAAAGATCACCGGTGATTCGATCATTTTCAAGGAAACGGTGCAAGACCGCCTGGGCAAGTCGGCGACCCGGGAAGTGACCAAGAAGATCACGACGTCCGCCGTTTAGGCGTCGCTGGGATGGGCCGGGAACCCGGCAGAAACGAATCTTGCGAGAAAGATACGGGGCGAGCCAAGCGCAAGGCCCGTGGGGGAGAAGCGAAATGCGAAAGCGATTCCTGATTGTTTTACTGCCGGTGTTGGTCGGGGTACTCCTGACCGCCTCGGCTCAGACCCAGAGCGCGGGCACGGACGCTCCCAAGCACGCCGCCCTGCAGAAGGTAAACGTCGTGCGCACGGCTGACGGCGTCAACGTGGAGATCCGGGCGCACGGAGCGGTGAAGCCCCGACTGAGCACTCTGGACGGTCCCGCGCGCATCGTGGTCGATCTGCCTAATACGGTAGTCGCCACCTCGCATGGTCTCATCACGGTCGACGGCGACGGAGTGAAAGAGGTACGGCTGGGTATGGACGGCCGGACCACTCCGACGACTCGCATTGTGGTGGATCTGACCAAGGCGTGCCGCCACGAACTGCTGGCGGGCAGCGATAACACGCTGGTCCTGAAGCTGTACACCAAGTCAGTGGTGGCGAAAGCTGCGCCCCAGCCGGTGGTGGTAAAGGCCTTGGCCGCGCAGCCCACTCTGGCGCCCAAGAGCGTAGTTGCGGCCGCGCCCACGGTCGCGGAGATTGTGGCCCCGGCCCCCGAAGCCAAGCTGGTGCAAGCCTCGGCTCACGCCACGGATTTCGCCTTTATCGAACCTTCTTACCGGCCCAAGGATTCCGCCGCCGCCGACGATACCAAACCGGCCGCAGTTGATCCCTCCGCCCGCGCCGTCGCGGCCGCCGGAAAGTTTGCCGCCCGACCGGACGGCAACCTGCTGCCTCCGGCCAGCGCCGCCATGCAGTCCAGCGGTCTGCAACCGGCGGTGAATATGGCTGCCGAGCAGAAGGTGCAGGCTGCGCAACAGCCCGCCGCCACCGGCCCCAAATACACCGGCGAACCCATCTCGGTGAACCTGAAGGATGTCGACCTGAAAGATTTCTTCCGTCTGATCCACGAGATCAGCGGACTGAACGTGGTTCTTGACCCCAACGTCAAAGGTACTCTGACCATCGTCCTTGACGATGTGCCGTGGGACCAGGCGCTGGACATCGTTCTGAAGAACAACGATCTGTCGCGGCAGCTGGAAGGCAACGTACTGCGCATCGCCACGGTCGACACCATGCGCAAGGAAGCTGAATCACGCCGCGCCCAGATCGAAGCCGAGGCCCTGGCGGTGGACAAGGTCACGGTCACCCGTTTCCTGAGCTACGCCCACTCCAAAGATGTCGTCCCCACGGTGAAGAACTTCCTCACCCAGCGCGGCGACGTGATCTCCGACGACCGGACCAATGCTCTGATCATCCAGGACATTCCTTCGGTGATGCCGGCGATCGACCGCCTCCTGACCCAGCTGGACCGCAAGACCCAGGAAGTGGAAATTGAAGCCCGCGTCGTAGCCGCAACCCGCAGTTTCGCACGCGATATCGGCACCCAGCTTGGTTTCGGTTGGGGTGATGGAAAAACCGCCATCGGCGGCGCGTCGGCGGTAGGAAATTCGCCGACGACAGTCGGTGGTTTGACCCCAGGCTACATCACGGCTGGCAGCGGCACCTCGGGAAGCCAGATTCCTCTGTTCTCGAACCTGCCCGTCACCAGCCCCAACAGCGGCCTGACCTTCGTCAATGCCAGCAACAACGTGCGCATCGACGCCATCCTCACCTTGGCTGAGTCGCGCGGACTGTTGAAAATACTGTCCCGTCCCCGGGTGGTAACGCAGAACAACATTCAGGCTCTGGTTCGCCAGGGCGTGCGCGTACCCATCGTGACCCAGGCCCAGCTCGGCGGCCCGCCTACCGTGACTTACGTGGACGCGTTCCTGCGCTTGACCGTGGTTCCCCAGATCACGTCGGAAGGCACCATCTTCCTGAACGTGGATGTGGAAAACACAACTCCTGACTTTGGCCGTACGGTTCAGGGCAACCCGACTTTGATCACCCAGCAGGCAACCACCCAGGTCCTGGTGACCGACGGTGGCACGGTGGTCATCGGCGGCGTGATCCAGACCCAGAACTCGGTCAACATCTCGCAGGTGCCGTTGCTGGGCAACATCCCGGCGCTGGGCAACCTGTTCAAGCGGCGAAGCGTCAGCACCTCCAACCAGGAGCTGATTTTCTTCATCACCCCGCGCATCATTCAGACATAGCAAGCAGTAGCCACAAGGTAGAAGTAAAGACAGCCGCCGGCATCCTGAAGTCTCAGGGCCGGCGGTTTTGCTTGGCCCGCACCCGTCTCCTCATGGCGTGTCGGAAGGCCACGGCTTTAGAGGTCGCGGAAAAATCAGCTGTGTCATCCTCAGCGCAGCCAGCCCATTCGCTTGCGAATCCCGGTGGAGTCGAAGGACCCCTGCCATCTTGACTCTCTGGCTGTCGGGAATGGGTCGTTGCCCGAAGCTTCCAGGGCGAATGCATGCAGGGCGCAGGGGTCCTTCGACTGCGAGGCTGCTTCGCCATGCGAAGCAGCCACTTCGCTCTGGATCACAACTTATGAGTTTGTCGGCAGCTGAAGTCGAAGGCCCGAAGGTCCGCGGTAC
>JBOGLD010000069.1:0-26406 GCA_050745885.1 Terriglobales bacterium | reverse complement strand
AATCGCCTGGCCTGGAAGACCTCTGGCAACTGCATTTTTCCGAAGAGGGCGGCCCGGCGCACAATGTCGCGGCGGAGTTCATTGCGAACCCCGACGGTCCCGACGCGGCAAACGATCTGGAGCTGACCGCCCATCCCGACGGGAGCTTTGAGGTCTTCAATTCGCGAACGCAGAAGACCAAGCATTATCCGGCGCGGTAAATCATGGTAAAGATCGGCTCGCTGATTCGCCGGTCGGGATGAGTAACCGTTTACTGCGGAGGTCGTGATTCGACGCTTTGCGCCAACAACCGGGGTTGAGGCGCCCTGTACAAACAGGGCTCGGGGGAGGAAGCGATGGCAAAAGGAAAAGAGAGTTCTCGACGGCAGTTTGTGACTTCGGCGATCACGACCGCCGCCATTTCATCCTTGCCCGCAGGCCAGCTCTTTGCCAGCGATGGGAGCAGGCCTGGAATGGTGGCCGCGTCTGATCCTCCTGCTCTGACCGACAGTCCCGCCTGGAAGGACCAGGGCATCGAGAATCTCGCCAAGTCGCCGCATGCCAGGCTGCGCGATATTCCGGTGCGGGCGGTCACTATCCAGACTGGTTTTTGGGCCCAGCGGCGCGAAACCAATGTCGACAAAAGCATTCCCAGCATGCATGATCTGCTGGAAGCCAATGGCCGCATGAACAACTTCCGCCGCCTGGCCGGCAAAAGCACGGCGGCGCAGACCGGGCCGGTGTATTCCGACTCCGACGTGTACAAGTGGATCGAGGCCGCGGCCTTCACCCTTCAATCGGGCGACCGTCCCGAGCTGCGCGCGACCGTGAAGAAAATCATAGGGGACATTGTTGCCGTGCAGGAACCCAGCGGCTATCTCAACACCTACTATGTGGGCGACCGCAAGTCGGAGCGGATGCTTCCGAAAACCCAGACCACCGGACACGAACTCTACAATATCGGACACATGTTGCAGGGGGCGATTGCCTACTACCGGGCCACCGGCGACCGCCAGTTGCTCGATGCCGGCATCCGCTTTGCCGACGACTTCCTGATGCAAAATTACGGTCCCGCGCCCAAGCGGCCCATCGTTTCCGGACACCCGGAGATCGAGCTGGCCCTGATCGAGCTGTACCGCATTACGAGGGACCCGCGGCAGCTTGATCTGGCGGGGTACATCCTGCATGGCGATGAGCGGATCAAGCTCCCAGAGGAGCGAACCATCTACATGTTTTGCGGAACCCCGTTTACCGCGAGGACCAAGCTTGAGGGACATGCGGTCCGCGCCATGTATGCCTGCTGTGGCGCCACCGACTACTACATGGAGACTGGCGACCCGGCTTATTGGACCACGCTGAATACTCTGTGGAACGATTTGACCGCCACCAAAATGTATGTGACCGGTGGAGTGGGCTCGCGGTCCGACGGCGAAGCGTTCGGAAACGCCTATGAGCTGCCCAATGATCGGGCGTATGGAGAAAGTTGCGCCGCCATCGGCAACATGATGTGGAACTGGCGCATGCTGGCCGCCACAGGCGACGGAAAATTCACCGACGTAATCGAGCGGGCGCTCTACAACGGCATCAATTCCGGCATGTCGCTCGATGGAACGCTCTACTGTTACCGCAACCCGCTGGCATTCGACCCGGCCACGGGAGAAAGGATCCGCAACCCCTGGTATGACACCACATGCTGCCCGCCGAATCTTGAGCGCACCTTTGCCTCCCTGCCCGGATATTTTTACAGCACCAGCAGCGACGGCATCTACCTGCACCTTTACGACAATTCGGAACTGGACTGGCGCCTGGAAAGCGGCGTCGGGTTAAAAGTCACGCAAAAGACGAACTATCCGTGGGAGGGCAAGGCGGAGATCACGGTCACCCCGGCTCAACCTTCCAATTTCACTTTCTATCTGCGCATTGCGGGATGGGCAGAAAGCGCGCAAGTCAGCGTGAATGGCGAAGCGGTAGCAGGGGCGAAGCCGGGAGAATATATGGCGATCCGCCGGCAATGGTCGCCGGGCGACGTCATCCGCCTGCAGATGGAGATGCCCGTGCAGGTGCTCGAAGCCAATCCGCAGGTGGCCGACGACACGGGTCGCGTCGCAGTGCAGCGAGGTCCCCTGGTTTATTGCATGGAAGAACTCGACCAGCCTGACGGAGTGGCGATGACTGACCTGGCGGTGAACCTGGGGCCGAAGCCGGAAGCTCAATTCCAGAGCGAGTTCAAAAAGGACCTGCTGGGAGGCGTGGTCGTGCTTCGGCACACCGGCGCCGCCTACGATCAGGCCGCTTCACGTAAAGCCTTGTACTCGCCCTACCGCAGTCACCAGATGCAGAGCCGCCGGGTTCCGCTGACCTTCATTCCGTATTACGCCTGGTCCAACCGGCAGCAGACTGCGATGCAGGTGTGGACTCCGGTGGTCAAGGCTTGAGGCGGACGCCGGGCAATGCTCCGTCAGCGGTTCGACACATTCCAGAAGGCAGCGGTACCGAAGACGACCGTAGGGCTGCGCGGGCGAATCGCCATCCTGGCTGGCGTTGCTATCGCCATCTCATTCTTGCTACCGTTTTTGTGATCCAGTCTCTGGACCTGGAAAGGAAACCCGGTTTTCGGGAGCTTGATGCGAATTAAAGAGATTCGTACACGCGTAATGCGCTGGCGGGGAAAGACGGTGCCTTTGCCGCCCCATTTCTGCACCAATCCCATGGACTCGCTGAACCTGCCGGAAGCGTCCATGCGAACCTTCACTTTTCATGGTTGGCTGGTGGTCGAGATCTTCGCCGACGACGGGCTGGTTGGGATCGGAAATGCTGCGCTGGCGCCGCAGGTTACGAAACAGGTGATCGACCTCCATCTCAAACCGTTGTTGATCGGCAAGGACCCCTGGGACATTGAGTTCCTGTGGCAGCAGATGTATCGCAAGACCATCGCGTTCGGCCGCAAAGGCATCGGCATGGTTGCCATCAGCGCGGTGGATATTGCGTTGTGGGACATTCTGGGCAAGTCGGCGAAGCAGCCGGTCTATCGCCTGCTTGGAGGCAGGACCAAGGCGCGCATTCCGGTGTACGCCAGCCGGCTGTACAGCGTCGAGTTGAACGAAGTGGCCGCCGAGGCGAAGCGTTACAAGGCGGAAGGTTACAAGGCAATGAAGCTTCGTTTTGGCTGGGGGCCGTCGGATGGGGCCGCCGGAATGCAACGCAATCTCAATCTGGTGCGCACCGTGCGCGAAACCGTCGGCGATGGCATCGATGTGATGGCCGATGCTTACATGGGATGGACGCTCGACTATGCCAAGCGCATGCTGCCCCTGCTCGAACCGTTCCAACTGCGCTGGCTGGAAGAGCCGGTCATCCCCGATGACGTGCACGGTTACGCCGAATTGAAGGCGTACGGACGGATTCCGATTGCCGGCGGCGAACATGAATTCACGGTCTACGGGTTTCGCGATCTGCTTGAGGCCCGCGCGCTGGACTACATCCAGTTCGATACCAATCGGGTAGGGGGCCTCAGCCAGGCCCGCAAGATTGCCGCGCTGGCGGAGGCATATTCAGTTCCGGTGATTCCTCATGCCGGCCAGATGCACAACTATCACGTCGTAATGGCCAGCCTGAATTCGCCCATGGCGGAATACTTTCCTGTGGTCGACGTCGAAGTGGGGAATGAACTGTTCTGGTACATCTTCAATGGCGAGCCCAAAGCCAAAGACGGCTTCATTGATCTGGACGAAAGCGTCCCCGGCCTGGGCCTGACAATCAACGAAGCTGCGCTGGAACAGTTTGAAGTCATGGAATGAATTTGGAAGCGAAACCGATTTCATGACACAGCTGGTTCAACCGATCCGAGCCTCCCGGCGGCGGACCGTGTACTCATTCCCACCCCATGCGTATGAGAGAAAGACCCTGCCTGGGCAGAGCAAATCGCAGATGGACGGTACCTTGCTCGATCGGCACCCAGGCAGGAGAAGCGAGCAGCTGCAACTGACCCGCGCGCTGCAATTGTTCGTATTGGCCGTCACTCGGTGATGGCGGGGACCCCATTTCTTTCCACACCGTAAAGGCGTTGCTGTGGCTGGCATCGACGCGGAAGTGTTCGAGCAAGCCTCGACCTGCTTTTGCCGGTAGTCCGATCAGGGCCAGGTCAATGGAAGTCGCGGCGTACGGAAGATCATCGTCGTGGTAATTCCAGATCAGGACCTCGACCTCGTGGTCTTTCCGGGCGGCAATCACGCCGATGTCCGGCTGTCCCCGCACGCCGTCGCGGACAACGTCCTCCGAATGCAAAGCGCCCGAACTGGCCGCGGTTATGCGTTGCTCGCCCAGCAGACCGAACATCCGGAAAGCATTCAGCACGGGCTTGTCCACGCCGTTAGTGGCAAGCGTGCGGAAGCCTTCAAAGTAGGGTTGGCCTTCGAATTCGAATGCCCAGGTGACCGCGCCGAGAACATCCACCCGCTCACGACTGGCAAGAAAGAGGATGTTGTTCAAGGTTTCGGCCGTATAGGCCGCGTACAGCGGTCCGTTGCGATACGAATACTGAGGATTGCCGTGCGCTGAGCAGGCGGCGCAGCCCTCCGGGTCCGACTCGCCGAGAATAATGGGGGTGCCGCGCCATTCCGGAAACGATGCCACGATCTGGAAGCCCTGCTCGATCGCGGACAACTGGCGGGCGATGCCCATCTGCACGTGATCGCCCTGCCATTTCGGAGACCCCTTGGGATGGAAGCTGATGAAATCCAAGCGCGAGCCGATCTTTCCATTCACATAGTTGGGTTGGTGGGCGCAATGGTCAAGAAACGACGTAAAAATTCCGCGGCCTTGGGATTGCCAGGGCCGGTACTGTCCGGACCGCCCACGCGAGCTTCGGGAAGCGCCCGCAGAACCGCGTCCACGCTGAAGTCGTACAGCTTGAAGTATTCCTGCGGCGTTCCCTGCCAGTAGCCGATGTCGGGTTCGTTCCATATCTCCCACAGCCAGGTCTTGACTTCGGCGTCGCCATAGCGCTGGCGCAGATGATGGACCAATTGAAAGACGACGTCCGACCACTTCTGGTAATCCTTGGGAGGGTAGGCCCATCCGGTGAAGATCGAGCCTTGGGGAAAATTGTGGCGATAGGGTTCGGGGTGAGTGGAAAGCGCCCGCGGCATGAAGCCGATTTCAACCAGCGGCTTGACGCCCGCTGACTGAAAAGCATCGAAAATCTGGTCCAGGATGGCCCAGCTATAGACGGGTTTGCCGGCCGCGTCCTCGGTGTAAACGTTGGTCGATCCCCACTTCAAAGATGCGGCGCCGTCGCCCGTGGTCAACAGGTTGTGGACTCGAACGTAGGCCGGCGTTGGAGCGAGCGCCGCCAGTTCGCCGAGCAACTTCCTGCCATTGGGCGCGTAAGTGTAATTAGGCTCGTCATAGCCAAAATAGTTCCAGATCGGCGATATCGCGCCCTGGGGCTGATCGAAAAGCACCTGGACGTTTACGCTCGCCGGACTTGCCTGCGACCGGGCCCGGGGAGAAAACAGCACACACAGGAGAACGGTCAGCAGGCAGCGAATACAGCGGGCGGGTTTCCGTTCAAGGTGGATCATGCGGGGCTATCATAGTTGATCTTGAGGCATCACTGTCACGCGGCGCGGGCCCGCCCTGAGCGTCAGCCGCAGGGGCTCTTGCCCGCAAAGCCTGGCCAGGTCAAAAGCCGCGGGCGAGGGCGCCCGCGCCACACAAAAATGAATTAGAATCAACCATCTTTTCTGCAAGAATATCCACCAGGTTCAGAGGGCAACCATGATGCAGATCAAAGTCAATGGCGTGGAACGATCCTACGACGGCGATCCTAACTTGCCGCTGTTGTGGTATGTGCGCGATGTTTTGGGCCTGACCGGGACCAAATTCGGTTGCGGCATGGCTCTGTGCGGAGCCTGTACCGTGCACCAGGACGGCAAAGCGATCCGCTCGTGCGTGACCAATGTGAGCGCAGCGGCGGGGAAGGAAATCACTACGATCGAAGCCATCTCCACGAACGGATTGCATCCGGTGCAGCAGAAGTGGATCGAGTTCAACGTGCCGCAATGCGGCTACTGCCAGTCGGGACAGATCATGCAAGCTATCTCGCTGCTCAAGGAAAAGCCCAAGCCCAGCGACGCGGACATTGAAGGCGGCATGGCCGGAAATATCTGCCGCTGCGGCACCTACCAGCGAATTCGGGCGGCCATCAAGGCGGCCGCGGGAGAAAACGCATGAGCGACAGCATCCTGAACGTCAGCCGGCGCGGATTTCTGCAGGGCATCGTTTCCGCCGGCGCTCTGGTCCTGAGCGTGCGCCTGGTACCGGAGTTCCTGTGGGCGGCCGAGACATTCACCGACACGCACGCTGACCACGCCACATTGCACCCCAGCGTGTTCGTGGGAATCGACACCGATGGAACCGTCTATCTGGTGGCGCATCGCTCGGAGATGGGCACCACCAGCCGCACTTCCGTTCCACTGATTCTGGCCGACGAACTGGATGCGGACTGGAAGCGGGTGAAACTGGAACAGGCGATTGGTGACCCACGCTACGGCGACCAGGATACGGACGGGTCCCATTCGGTCCGCGACGGTTTTGTAACCATGCGCGAGGCCGGAGCCACAGCCCGCCTGATGCTGACTCGGGCCGCCGCCCAGCAATGGGGCGTGCCGGTTTCGGAGTGCCACTCTGATCTGCACGTGATCGTTCACCGGGGGAGCAACCGTCGAGCGGGCTACGGAGAGCTGGCATCGGCGGCATCCAAGCTGCCCGTACCCAAGAAAGAAGAACTGCAATTCAAGCCAAAAAGTGCCTGGCGATATATCGGCAAAGGGGCGGTCAGCTACGACCTGACCGACCTCTGCACCGGGAAGGCCGGATTTGGCATGGACGCGCGCCTCGAAGGCATGGTCTATGCCTCGGTGGAGCATCCTCCCGTGCTGGGCGGCAAGGTCAAGTCTTACGACGAGAAAGCTCCGCTGCAAGTAAGCGGCGTGAAGCAGACAATTCCGATCAAGCCCTTCACCCCGCCGCATCTTTTCCAGCCTCTGGGTGGCGTGGCGGTGATTGCCGACAATACCTGGGCTGCGTTTCAAGGGCGCAAGAAGTTGAATGTGGCCTGGGACAACGGCGCGAACGCCGGCTACAACTCGGACCCCTACAAGAAGGAGTTGCAGAGCACGGCCCGCAAACCCGGGAAGGTGGCGCGGAATATCGGCGATGTGGATGCGGTGTTTGCCAAGGGCGGAAAGATCATGGAGGCGGAGTACTACATCCCGCATTTGGCGCACGCCTCGATGGAGCCACCTGTGGCCCTGGCCGATTTCCGCGACGGCAAGGTGACGGTTTGGACATGCACGCAGAGTCCGCAGGCGGTGCAGGAAACCCTCGCCGCAGAACTTGGCATCCCGAAAGAAAATGTGATTTGCCACGTAACCTTGCTGGGAGGCGGTTTCGGGCGCAAGTCGAAACCGGATTACGCGGCCGAGGCGGCGATTCTGTCGAAAGCCCTGGGCAAGCCGGTCAAGGTGGTATGGAGCCGGGAAGATGACATCAAGTTCGACTACTACCACGCCGTGGCTGCCATGTATCTGAAGGCTGCTCTGGACGACAAAGGAATGCCCACCGCCTGGCTGCAGCGCTCGGTCTTTCCGCCGATTGGTTCCACCTTCGCGTTGAATACTACGTATGGAAATGGGGGCGATCTGGGACAGGGCTGGACGGACTTGCCCTTCGACCTTCCCAATCATCGCGTCGAAAATGGGCCGGCGGAAAACCATGTCCGCATTGGCTGGTTGCGCTCGGTGGCAAATATTTATCACGCTTTTGCCGCTCAGTCTTTTGCCAATGAACTGGCGCATGCGTCGGGACGGGACTCGGTGGAGTACCTGCTGGAGCTGATCGGGCCGCCGCGAATCGTGGACGTGAAGGCCACCGCGCCCGATTACGATAACTACGGCGCATCGACAACGGACTATCCCCTGGATACGGCCAGAATGCGGCGGGTGGTGGAACTGGCCGCGGAAAAATCCGGATGGGGAAAACGAAAACTGGGCAAGGGCTCGGGGATGGGCATTGCCGTTCATCGCAGCTTCCTGACGTACGTGGCCACGGTCGTCGAAGTGGAAGTGGACGATCAGGGAGAAGTGAAAATTCCATCTGTACACACCGCCGTGGACACGGGCGTCGTGGTGAATCCCGAGGCCACCCGGGCGCAGTTCGAAGGTGCGGCGGTGTTCGGCACCAGCATCGTGCGGAGCGGGGCGATTACGGCGAAGAATGGCGTGATCGAGCAGTCAAATTTCAACGACTATCCCGTGGCCCGGATGAATGAGGCTCCCTACAAGACCACCGTTCACATCGTGGAGAGCGACGCGCCGCCGGCGGGAGTGGGCGAGCCGGGAGTGCCGCCGTTCGCGCCCGCGGTGTGCAATGCCATCTTTGCCGCCAGCGGAAAACGGATTCGCGAATTGCCCCTGTCCAGCACCTCGAACGCATAAATGACCTCGAGGGAGAGTCATTGGTTCAGATCGGGAGTGTGCGGGCCCGGCGGGCTTCGTAGGCCTTCAAGTGGGTATAGGCAATACTGAGAAGGGACACTTTGCCTGGGGACGAGCCCTCTTTCTCACGCCGGAGCAGGTCGCCGATGATGTGGTCCGCTTCGATCGGAGCATTGCGTTCGAGGTCGCGAAGCATCGAGGCAGTGAGAGTTGCGCCCTTCGCGGTCAGCATGTTGCGGGCGCGTTTCAACTGCGCGTCCCGCATGGGGTAGCCCGCGGCGGCTGCAATCGAGTGGCACTCCTCCAGGAGTCCAACGATGAAGTCGGCACCGCCGGGAGATGCGCAAATATCTCCGATGGCGGCGCGCATCAGGCAGGTACTGCCGGCCAGCGAAGCCAGGAACACCCACTTCTCCCACATTTCCTGCAGGATTTCCGTGCTGGCATGCGCCGTGAAGCGCGCCCCTTCCATCAGAGTCGCAATCGCCTTGACCCGTTCCGACAGCGCGCCACTCTGTTCACCGAAAGATAGTTCGTGAGTGTCGTTGAGGTGCACGATCTCGCCGTCGGTGAGCGCGGCCGCAATCAGGCACTGGCCCCCAAGCACGCGTTCGCGGCCGAATCGCTGGTTCAGAATTTCCAGGTGGCGCATGCCGTTGAGCAACGGCAGGATGACTGTGTCCGGTCCAACCGCCGGCGCAAATGAAGTAATCGCGTTTTCCAGATCGTAGGCCTTGCAACTGAGCAGGACCAGATCGAAAGTCTCGCTGAGATTTTCGGAAAGGATAGTGGCAGGATGGGCGAGAGTCACATCGCCGAAGCGGCTGCGAATGTTCAGGCCGTGGGTGGCCAACTCGGCGGCACGCTTGGAGCGGACAAGAAACGTGACGTCACGATTGATCTCTAACAGCCGGCCGCCAAAATAACCGCCAATCGCGCCGGCTCCAACCACCAGGGTGCGCATAGATCGTTCCTCGCTCGACTATTTTTGACGACTTAAGACTAGCCGCCCGCAATCGCCCCAATGATAATAAACGGATCCTTCCCGGACACGACGGTGTCGGGGAGCGGGGCGTCGGGCGGATTGTGGGAAAGGTCCTCTTCGCAGGCGAAGAAGCGCAGGAAGGGGCGGCGCTCGAGAGTGTCGTGGTCGCGGATAGCTCCGCGCAGCATGGGATAGCGGGCCTCGAGCGCATCCAGCACCGAGCGCTGCGTGACCGCTCCCTCAACTTCGAGCGTCACCTCGCTGCCAACGTGCGCCAGGTTTCGGAGATGGTAGGGGAGAATTACGCGGATCATGGTTGGCCTTCTTCAGGGACTTGAAACGGATTAATAACTTCAGTCCAGAGCAAGGAACATTGTGCGCTGAATGGCATTGTGGCACCTATAGCAGTCCTTCGACTTCGTTTCTTCTTCGCGCAGCGACGCAGAAACTGCGCTCAGGATGACATGGCTTTATCCCTGGACGCGGGTGGCCTTGCCGCTCCAGAAAGCTTCTCGAAGCTCACGTTTCAGCATTTTTCCGGTGCCTGTCTTTGGCAGCGGACCTTCTACGAACTGCACCAGGCGGGGCATTTTGAATTTGGCGATGCGAGGCTTGAGCGAGGCCAGCAGTTGTTCTTGGTTCAGTTGCTGACCGGGTTTCAGAACGACAATGGCAACCGGGATTTCGCCCCATTGGGGATCGGGGGCGGAGACGACGGCGCATTCGAGGACCGCCGGGTGGGCGAAGATGGCCTTTTCCACCTCGATGGAAGAGATGTTTTCGCCGCCGCTGATGATGATGTCCTTCTTGCGATCGACGATGTAGATGTAATTCTCTTCGTCCCAGACCGCCATATCTCCAGTGTGCAGCCAGCCATCGGTGATGGCCGCTTTGGTGGCATCGGCCTCGCGGTAGTAGCCATCCATCACATTGTCGCTGCGGACCACTACTTCACCCACGGTTTGCAGGTCGCGGGGAACATCGCGCATTTCCGCATCCATAACGTGTACTTCGGAGCCGACCAGCGGCCAGCCTGCGGCTGCGAGATGATTGAGCCGATCGGCCTCGCTGGTGCAAACCAGAGTGCCTTTGGGTTGAGCCGTGGTGATTACGGGAGCTGTTTCAGTGAGTCCGTAGCCGGAACATACTTCACAGTGGAATGCCTGCTCCAGGCGCGCGATGAGTTCGGGCGATGAGGCGGCGCCGCCAGTCATGATCGTCTTCATGCTGGACAGGTCGAATTTGCCCAGATCGGAACAATTGAGCAGCGCGTTGGCCATGGTAGGAACGAGGGTCATCCCCGTGGCTTTTTCTTCCTGAATGAGCCGGAACACGGTGGCCGGCTCGAAACGGCGGACCATGACGTGCCTGGCGCCGGCCAGGGTGATGCTCTGAGGACGTCCCCACCCGTTGGCATGAAACAGCGGGATGGTATGCAATTCCACATCGGTGTCTTCGCAGGGAAACGAGGCCAGTAAAGCCAGCGCATGCAGGTACAGCGTGCGGTGCGAAAGCGTCACTCCCTTGGGCGTGCCGGTGCTGCCGCTGGTGTAGAAGAGCTCGGCGATTTCATTTTCGTCGAACCCGAATATATCGGGAGGCGGCATGCGGTCGCGCGCCATCAGGTCTTCTAGGAACACGTCCGCTTGCCGGACCGGATGGTCAATGGCGACATAGCTCTGGATGCTGGGGCAAACCTTTCGCAGCTGCTCGACCAGAGGGGCAAAGTCGCTTTCGAAAACCAGCATGCTGGCGCCGGCGTGATTCAGAATGGCGGTCAGTTCAGCGGGCTGCAGGCGCACGTTCAGCGGCATGGAAATCGCACGGGCGAGGGGCGGCCCGTAATAGCCTTCCAGAAGCTGGTGGTTGTTGAAGCTGAGATAGGCGACCCGGTCTCCGGGGCGGATTCCCGCACAGAGCAGCCCCGCAGCCAGGCGTTCGCAACGCTCCCCGAACTCGGCATAAGTGAAGGAGCTTGAGCCGGAAACCACGCCGGTCTTTTTGCCGTAAAGATCTACAGCCCGGTACAAACACCGGATGGGAGTGAGTGGGACGTTCATGGTCAGCTTTGTGGCCCCTGGCGGAGATTTCTGTGCACCACGGTGGGCATGATACACGATGCGGAGGAGCTTCCGAGGTCGGCGCCGTCATCGACGATGATGAAATGCCGACCCGGCGGTGCGCAAGGAACCCGCTAGTGCAGCATTGAGACTCCGCATAATCCGTTAAGAGTGAAGGCGAGCCCAAGCGCGATGATGACTCCCCGGGCAATGCCGGAATGGGCGGCACTACGAAACGCCACCAGCCCCGCGATCAAGAGAAGAACGCCATTCATAGCCGGAAAGAGCCACGGGAGACCGGGGTGCAGTTCGAAGCCGAGGAAGATGGCCAACGCCAGGCAGGCGACGCTCATGACCGCCCCGATCAACAGCCCCACGACTATGGCCGCTGGCGTAACTTGCGGATTATCCGGCATACGCTGCCCCCTGAGCGGCGCGGCGCAAAGGCCTCAGCCGCGTGGTTTCGAGTTCATCGCGGTAAAACAGGTTGTAGGTATCGAACGGAATCAGTCGGCCATCCGGGTGCGCTATGTGAATACAGCTTTTTTTCACGGAGCGGACGTCGAAGGAGTAGGCATCCATAAACTGTACGATCAACACCCGAAAAATATTCTGATAACCAAGATCCGGGGGCGCGTCGAGCCGGGGCAGGCAGCATAGCAGATCCCGCAGGCTGGTCGCTCCGGAACGCGGAGAGTGATTGGTGGAAAATAACTTGAAAACGCCGTCCCGCACCGCGTTGTCCTGCTCGTAGAGAATCGTATTGCGACCGCCTTCGATCAGTACCTGGGGATCGATCATCCCGGTCAGGGGTACAACTTTGCCATTCATCTTGAGGGCATATGCCATGGCCAGGCAGTCGGGGTGGCAAGGCACTGGCAGAATGTCCTCTGGACGAAATATTGTCGACTGTTCCAGAATCTTTCGACGCACCTCGGTAAGGGTCAGACGGTCGGTTGCAGGGTCGAAACTTTCAAGCCGTCCCGCGGCTTGAATCGGCTGAAAGGTCACTCCGCGTATGCAAGGCTGGGTCAAAGCATAGTCGAGAATGTTTCCGATCTCCCCGTCGTTCAAACCCTTTTTTAGGGTCACCACCAGGGTGGTGGAAATACCCAGTCGATTCAGCCTTTCGAGCGCCTCCTCACGGGTGCGGCGCAGGTCCGCGCCGCGCAGCGACATCAGGGCAGCGCGCTCAAACGAGTCGAATTGCAGATAGACCTCCAGGTCAGGAACCGTGTCGCGCAACTGCTTTACGAAGTCCTCGTCCTGGGCGATCCGGATACCGTTGGTATTCACCATCAGGTGCCGGATGGGTTGGCCCTTCGCGTATTCCAGCACCGCGAAGAAGTCTGGATGCAACGTGGGCTCGCCGCCTGAGATTTGCAGCACGTCGGGATGGCCTTCGTTCCGCACCACTGCGTCGATCATCCGGCAAATCATCTCAAGCGAACGTGACCCTCGCCCCGGGGCGCTGCCCGCGTAACAGACCGGGCAGGTGAGATTGCAGTGATCATTGATCTCGATGAGAGAAAGGCAGGAGTGCTGTTCATGGTCGGTACACAAGCCGCAGTCGTAGGGACAGCCCCACTTTACAGGGGTGTTGTAACGCTGCGGCATTTCCGGGGGCTTGAGAAAGACCTCGCGACAGCGGCGATAATAGTCCACGTCATCGGCGAGGAGCACGCGCTGAGGTCCATGTTTCGAGCATCGTTTCAGGAGATAGACTTTTTCGTCTTCGAAGACAATCTTGCCTTCCACCTTTTCATAGCACTCCGGGCAGATGGAGATAGCAATGTCGTAGTAGAGATAAGGTCGAACCCGTTGCGCCAAACCGGCCTCCCTTTACAGGTGTGTTGCGCCAACCTGGGCGTGGGGATTGTCCTGAACCCGGTTGGTCTGCCATCCCAGAAGCGTCTTAAGGATCCGACCAAGATCATTGTGGTACACGGCCAGCACGGCCACACAAGTCCACTGGATGGCGGAAAGAGTGCCAAACGTGGCGTCTTGCTTCCAGAAGTCGATTACGAACCGCCAACCCATATAGGCAATCATGAATGTCTTGAAGACGTCGCCCGTCGAGTGGGGAGCGCGCAACATTCGCCACAGCAAGGCCGCGAGGCCCAATAGAAATACGATCTCGTAAAGCTGCGTAGGATGCCGTCGAACGCCGTCGCCGAAATCCACGCCCCAGGGAAGAGTGGTCACGGTGCCATAGGTTTGATCCGCTAATCCGGTCAGAAAACAGCCGATTCGTCCGGTGGCAATGCCGAGCGCGAGCGGAATGGCGAGAAGATCGCCGGTGGCAACCGTCACCCCGAAATGGCGCTTGATCCATTCCACTGCGATCCATCCCCCAACCAATCCGCCTACGATGGTCTTGCCAGAACCGATCACATGCCAGGCGTTGGGAGGGGTTTCAAGGATTCCGAGCAGCCTGCATCCGCATGCCGCCCCCACCGTCGCTGCGGCAATTACCCACCAACGCGCGTCCACTGAAACCACGTCTCCTATTCGCTTGCGGAGAGACAGATACACACCGAAACCGACCGCGTAAGCGAGGCACTCAAAAAAGGGGTGGGGCGGAATCGAAACACCGCCGAAGCGCAGATAAACGGGAAAGGTCACGGACAATCAGACGATTATGAAGAAAGGCCGACTGCGACACAAGGGTTTTCCCCAACAGCTTTCCCCAACCAGGACGAAATGCCGACAACCTACTCCAGCAGGTCGGGTTGCTCGCGGACAATCCGCGCCCATAGGGGCTGGAACTGGAACCAACCGGCCATGTGCGATCCAATCTGCTGCTGCGTGATGGCCGCGTTGGCCGGATCGATCTTTACCGGCGCGCCGGCGGCTTCGGCCAGGAGCTGGGCCTGGCAGCTTCGTTCCATGGTGATGAACCACCATGCGGCCTCGTCCACCGTCTGGCCTACCGTCAAGAGGCCATGATTGCGCAGAATGGCTGCTTTCTTGTTGCCCAGGGCTTCGGCGATGCGCTCGCCTTCGGAAGTTTCGTAAACCACTCCGGTGAAATCCGCGAACAAGGAATGGTCGTCATAAAACGCGCAAGCATCCTGAGTAATGGGATCGAGCGGGCGTCCGAGCGACGACCAGGTTTTTCCGTACAAGGAATGGGCGTGAGCGGCGGCCACGATATCGGGACGGGCAGCATGGACCTGCGAGTGAATTGCGAAGGCAGCGCCGTTGACCGGGTACTTGCCTTCCACGACCTCTCCCCGATCGTTTACCAGAATCAGGTCGGAGGCGCGAATCTGGCCAAAGTGCATGCCGAAAGGATTGACCCAGAAATGGTCGAGGCGCTCGGGGTCGCGGGCGGTGATGTGGCCGGCCACGCCTTCGTCAAATCCAAAACGCGAGAACAGGCGGAAGGCGCCAGCCAGGCGCTGCTTGCGATGCCGGCGCTCCTCCTCCAGCGTGGCAAAGCGGGGAGGCCCGGGGATGTTGAGAGGGTTCTGGGTGGCTACAGCCATGAGCGCCTCCAATGCAATCGCCGGACAACTATAGCGCCGGTGCGGGTTTCCCCGCAATCGCGGATAACACCTGGGTGCCTCCAGCGCGCCTTGCAGGTGCGAGTTAAGGATAGTAACGAATTACCCACTCGGCTAAGCAGCACGGTTTCGTCAGGCCTTGAACTTCCACGAGGACGGAAAAAATGGCCTCGCGGGCGTTGCCCACCTCCTTTAGCGAGCGCAGAGCGAAGCGCGCGCGGATTTTAGAATCGGCGGGAACTGGCGCGGAAAAACGGACCCGGTTCAAGCCGTAATTCACGATCATGCCGATACCGTCTTGAATGTGGAATGCTTGCGTCGCCAGATGGCTCAGCAGCGATAGGGTCAGAAAGCCGTGGGCGATGGTGGTGGCGTAGGGCGATTCCCGCTTCGCGCGCTCGGGATCAAGATGGATCCATTGGCGATCTTCGGTGGCGTCCGCAAATTGCCGGATGCGGTCCTGGGTAACTTCAAACCAGTCTGTGACGGCGATTTCCTGGCCGACAAGATCTTTCAAGGCATCGAGGTTTTCGATCAACCGAGGCGGCATAGGAACGGGTTCGTCAGGCGGCGCGCTCGAACAGGCCGGCCGCGCCCTGGCCGCCGCCTACGCACATGGTTACGACCCCGTAGCGCGATTTGCGGCGTTCCATTTCGTTGGCGATCGTTCCCACCATGCGCGAGCCGGTCATGCCGAAGGGATGGCCGATCGAAATAGATCCGCCATTCACGTTGAGCTTGTCCATGGGAATGCCGAGACGGTCGCGGCAGTAGATTACCTGCACCGCGAACGCTTCGTTCAGTTCCCAGAGATCGATATCTTCCATTTTCAGGCCCTGGCGCCGCAGCAACTTGGGCACGGCAAAGACCGGGCCGATACCCATTTCGTCGGGCTCGCAACCGGCGACCTGGAAGCCGCGAAAAATCAGCTTGTACGGGATGCCGAGGTCGTCGGCGCGCTGGCGCGACATGAGAAGAGTAGCGGAGGCGCCGTCTGAGAGTTGCGACGAGTTTCCTGCCGTGACCGAGCCTTGTCCGCTGGTCTTGTCAAAGTGGGGCTTGAGCGCGAGCAGGCCTTCCAGGGTGGTATCGGGCCGGTTGCACTCGTCGCGATCACAGCAGACTTCCTCAGTGCCAACGACTGCGCCGGTCTTTTTGTCGAGTACCGCTTTCATGACCTTCATGGGCACGATCTCGCCAGCGAAGAAGCCTTCCTGCTGGGCGCGGGCGGTGCGCTGCTGGCTGATCAGCGAATATTCGTCCTGAGCCTGCCGGCTGATCTGGTAGCGCTTGGCGACGACCTCGGCGGTTTCCCCCATCGCCATATAGACGCCGGGATATTTCTGCTTGAGCGCCGGGCTGGGGTCGTTGTCGCGAACGATGAGGCTGATGGTTTCCACGCCTCCGCCGATGGCGGCCTCGGCGCCTTCAGCTACGATCTGGTGGGCCGCCATGGCAATGGCCTGCAGGCCGGATGAACAGAACCGGTTCACGGTAATCGCGGCGGTGGAAACCGGGAGGCCGGCATGCAGGGCGGAGACGCGCGCAATATTCTGACCCTGTATGCCGTGAGGCTGGCCGCAGCCCAGAATCACATCTTCGATTTCAATGGGATCGAGCTGCGGAGTTTTGCGCAGGACATCCCTGATGCAATGGGCGGCCAGGTCTTCCGGCCGGGTCATGTTGAAGGAGCCGCGAAACGATTTGGCAAGGCCGGTGCGCGAACTGGCGACCACGACGGCTTCTCTCATTTGGTTGTTGGCCTGCGGTCGTTGGTCGTTGGCCAAACATCTATCCGATGGTTCAAGAGGCTATGTGGCTGCAATTTTTTGTTTGTCGAAATCGGCGAAGGTTCGGCCTTCCGCCGCCAATTGTTTCAGCAGCGCGGCGGGTTCCCAGAGTTCGCCATGCGTACGCTGAAATTCGGTGATGCGATCATAAACTTTCTTTAGTCCCACAGTATCGGCGTACCACATGGGGCCGCCGCGATAAGCGGGAAAGCCATAGCCGTTAATGTAGATGATGTCGATATCAACCGCGCGGGCCGCATAACCTTCTTCAAGAATGCGGGCGCCCTCGTTGACCAGGGCATAGATGCAGCGGTCGACGATCTCTTCAGCGGAAATCTGGCGCTGCGGAATACCGGCTTCGGCCGACCATTTCCTGGTCAGCGCCGTGACCTCGGGGTCCGGCGTCGGGCGGCGATTCTGATCGTACTTGTACCAGCCGGCGCCCGTCTTCTGGCCAAAACGGCCCATCTCACAAAGATTGTCGGCGGCGAACGGTTGCCGGATGCCGGGCTTTTCCAGATGGCGATATTCCTTGCGGATGCGCCAGCCTACGTCGAGTCCGGCAAGGTCGTTGGTGGCGAGCGGTCCCATGGCCATGCCGAAATTGTAGAGCGCCTGGTCGACGGCCTCCGCGCTGGCCCCCTCTTCCACCAGAAAAATCGCTTCGCCGACGTAGGGATGGAACATGCGATTGCCCACGAAACCACGGCAGTTGCCGACCAGCACGCCGATCTTCCCCAGTTTTTTCGAGAGCTGCATGCAAGTGGCGATTACCTCTTTGCCGCTGGCTTTGCCGCGCACGATTTCAAGCAGACGCATGACATTCGCCGGACTGAAAAAGTGCGTGCCGATGACGGACGCCGGCCGGGACGTGGTGGATGCGATCTCGTCGATATTCAGCGTGGAGGTGTTACTGGCCAGAATCGCACCCGGCTTGCATGTGCGATCGAGTTCGCTAAAGATTTCCTTCTTGAGGGCCATGCCTTCAAAGACCGCCTCGATCACGATGTCGACCTGGCTGAAATCGTCGTAGTTCAGAGTCGGTCTGATTAGAGCCAGCCGCTCCTCGACGGATTGCTGGGTGAAGCGCCCGCGCTCCACGGACACGGCATAATTCTTGCGGATGTTCGCCAGCCCGCGGTCAAGAGCGGCCAGGTCGGCCTCCTTGAGCAGGACCGGGATGCCCGCGTTGGCAAAAACCATGGCGATGCCCCCGCCCATGGTGCCGGCCCCGACGACCGCGGCTGAATTCACCGGGATGGCGGGAGTTTCTTTCGGGATATCGGGGACCTTGGCCACTTCGCGCTCGCCAAAGAACACGTGAATAAGCGCTTTCGACTGATCGGAGTAAAGACAGTCGATAAACAGCTTGGCCTCGACCTGGCAGCCTTCCTCGAACGGCAGCCTGGTGGCGGCTTCGATGGCGTCGATGGCGGCGAGCGGAGCGATCAGATTGCGTTGCTTCTTGCGAGCGGTCTCGCGGGCGGCGGCGAAGATCGGAGCGTTTTGCTCGGGTGTGCCCAGCTTCTGGTTTCGTTCGCGAGTTTTGGGGGCGGGCTTGATCGCTATCTCACGCGCGAAGGCGACGGCGCCCTTCAGCAGATCGCCTTCAATCAGCTGATCGACGATGCCAGCCTGGAGTGCGTCCGCGGCCTTGACCGGATTGCCGTCGGTGCACATCCCAACCGCCTTGGCGACGCCGGCCAGGCGGGGCAGGCGCTGCGTGCCACCGGCTCCGGGAATAAGGCCGAGTTTCACTTCCGGCTGTCCAATCTGGGCATTGGGATTGGCCACCCGGTAGTGGCCAGACATGGCCACCTCTAATCCGCCGCCGAAGGCGGTGCCGTGAATGGCGATCACCACCGGCTTGGAACAGTCTTCTATTTTCAGCAGCAGTGGGAGCAGTCCCGGGCCAGCCTTTCCCTTGCCCGAGGTCATCTTGGTGAATTCCTTGATGTCGGCGCCGGCGATGAAAGTGCGGCCGCCTCCGATCATGACGGCAGCGGTCACCGTGGAGTCGCTCTGGATTTGATCGATGGCGTCGGAAATTCCTTTTGGCACGCCCGGGCTTATGGCATTCACCGGCGGATTATTGATGGTAATGATGGCAATGTCGCCGTCTTTTGTAAGTTGGATGAGGTCACTCATTTAGGCGCTTTCCCTCCAAGGGGACGGTTCGATTGTAGCGTTTATCTGGATTGCTGTGACCCAGGTGGGGCAAACCGGGCCAGGGGGAAACCCGGGCCATGACATGACCTGGTCTCTGCCATTATCCTTGATCTCCTCATATGGCGAACACCACGACAAGCCTGTCCGCTCCCGGGCCGCAACCGCAATCCTTTTTCGCCCGCGGCATGTGGATTGTTCTGGCCATTGCCTTGGCCAAACTGCTGTTTCATTGCTACTTCAACAATCGCTACGGTTACTTCCGCGACGAGTTTGACTACATGGCTTGCGGAGATCATCTGGCCTGGGGATATGTTGACCAGCCACCGATGATTCCTTTCCTGATCCACGTCTGCCGGGCCGTGCTGGGAGACTCGCTGCGCAGCATACGTTTTATCCCAGCGCTGGCGTCTTCCCTGCTGGTGGTGCAAACAGCGGTGCTGGCCCGCGAATTTGGGGGACGGCGATTCGCCCTTCTGCTCAGCGCGGTGACCATCGTGGTCGCGCCCCAGTACCTCTCGAACGGCGGCTTGCTGGGCACGAACTGTCTCGAACCGAATCTATGGATGGGTTGCGCCTATTTCGCAATTCTCGCCATCAAGCGCGACGATCCCCGCAACTGGCTGTGGTTCGGCGTGGTCGCGGGCCTGGGCATGGAAGAAAAGTATTCCATCGCGCTGTTTGGCTTTGGCATTGTGGTGGGCCTGCTGCTCACGGCGCAGCGCCGCGCCTTTGCCAACAAGTGGATCTGGCTGGGCGGGCTGGCGGCCTTCCTTATTTTCCTGCCCAACTTCTTGTGGAACGTGCACTACGACTGGCCGTTCATCCAGCTGATGCGAGGCATCAAGGCTGAGGGCCGCGACGTCGTGCTGGGGCCCTGGCAATATTTCCTTCAGCAGACTTTGCTGGTCCTTCCTCTTACCGCTCCCATTTGGATCAGCGGTCTGATTGCGCTTTTCTTCTCCCAACGGCTGAAGGTCTACCGGGTGCTGGGCTGGAGTTACCTGTTCTGCTACACCGTTTTCTTCGTTTTGCACGGCAAGAATTATTACCTGGCTCCGATCTATCCCATGCTGCTGGCAGCAGGCGCGGTGACCATCGAGAACGCAATCGATCGTCCACGGCTCACCTGGATGAAGCCGGTTATCGTGATCCTGCTGCTGGCCAGCGGCATCCACATAGCCCCGATCGTTGTGCCGGTCTTGTCTCCCGACCGGTTCATCGCTTACACGAAATATCTGCCTTTCAAGTTGCCCGTGATGGAACACGGCCACGAGCGCGCGGCGTTGCCGCAGTGGTACGCGGACCAGTTCGGATGGGAAGAAATCGTGGCCGAGACGGCACAAGCCTGGAACCGGCTCACTCCGGCGGAGCGCGGCGATTGCGGAATCTTCGCCCAGGATTACGGGCAGGCGGGGGCCATCGATTTCCTGGGCCGACGCTATGGCCTGCCCCCGGCGCTCAGTGGCCATCAGACCTACTTCCTCTGGGGGCCGCGTGGATATTCGGGGAATTGCATGATTGTTCTCGACGACAACAAGGAAACGCTTGAGCAGCTCTGGGACAATGTCGAGTATGTAGGCACATCGGCCGACAATCCTTCCGCGCTGGAAAAAAACATCGACGTCTTCATCTGCAAGGGGGCGAAATTCGGCACCCTGGCGCAGCTGTGGCCCAAGCTGAAGCACTGGAGGTAAGGCAAAATCATCGCCCTGGATTGAATCCTGATGCTCCAGGATCAGACGATCAGGCTGGCCTTCGTCGCGCCCTCGCGCCGGAGTTCCTGGCAGAGACACGGACCCATCCAGTTACAATAGTCGGTCGAACCAATCGAGGATCGCACATGTCATCTTCCCGCACAGTAGAAACGAAAGCTATTGCCGACCAGATACCTCCTGTCCCGCTGACCATTGAGGGTTACAGCGTTTTGCACCAGATGATGCGTATTCGCTGGGCTGCATGGCGGCAAGTGGCGGCGGCGGAAAAAACCGTGGTGGTCGAGGAGGCCGCGGGTGTTCTGGGTCGAATGGAGCAGCATACCGCCGGACAATCTGCGCTGTTCTCCTTGCTGGGGCACAAGGGCGATCTGATGTTCGTCCATTTCCGGCCCTCGTTTGACGAATTGAACCTGGCGGAATTGCAACTGGCGCAGCTAAGGCTGAGCGATTTTCTGGAGCCGACGACGTCTTATTTGTCCGTCATCGAGCTCGGGTTGTACGAATCCACGATCAAGGCTTATCGGGATTTGCATGATCGTGGCATCGAAGCGCACTCGGAAGAGTGGAAACGGGAGATTGCGGATGTACTGGCGCGGCAGAAGGAGGCCATGCATCCGCGTTTATTTCCCGAGTTGCCGAAACATCGGTACGTTTCCTTTTATCCCATGGACCGGCGGCGAGGCGAGGCCAAGAACTGGTATACGCTTCCCATTGAAGAACGGGCGCGGCAGATGAACGAGCATGGGTTGGTGGGAAGAAGATATGCCGGAGAAGTGCGGCAGATCATCACCGGCTCGATCGGGTTCGATGACTGGGAATGGGGCGTGGACCTGTTCGCGAACGATCCTCTGGTGTTCAAGAAACTCATTTACGAAATGCGGTTTGATGAAGTGAGCGCGGTGTATGCGCTGTTTGGGCAGTTTTATTTGGGACTGCGATGTCCGGCGGCGGGGTTGGGAAAGTTGCTGAGTGGAGTACTGCCGGCCGCGTAGAAAAGCTCTTGACCGCAAAGGACGCAAAGGATTCCGCCAAGGTCGCAAAGAAAACCTTGTCATGATCGGTCTTTCTTTGCGTCCTTTGCGGTGCTCTTTGCGATCTTTGCGGTAATGTTTTGATTCGACCTGGAGCACACATGGCAACCCTTGGCCTGATCGAATATAAAGATGCGAGTCCCGAAGTGCGGGCGGTTTATGACGACATCATGACCACCCGCAAAACCGACTGGATCAATAATTTCTGGAAAGCGATTGCCCATGATCCTGCGACGCTGAAGCGCACCTGGGAAGACATCAAGCAGATCATGGGACCGGGCGCGCTTGATCCGGTGACGAAGGAAATGGTTTACCTGGCGGTAAGTGTCAGCAATCAGTGCGGCTATTGCATTGCTTCCCATACCGTCGGCGCCAGAAAGAAAGGCATGACCGATGCCATGTTCAAAGAGTTGCTGGCGGTGGTGGGAATGGCAAACGAAACCAACCGGCTGGTGGCCGGCTACCAGGTTGAGATTGACGAGCAGTTCCAGGTCTAGGAAACGAGTCCAGGAGACAAGATGGCGCCTGAATTGACCACCTCCTACCTGCAGGACTCGCTTTCCCTGTTCCGTTACTACAAGCAGCTGACCGAGCGCGCCATGGAGCAGGTTAGCGAAGAACAGCTTTTCGCCGTCCTGGACGGCGAGATGAACTCCATCGCCATCATTGTCAAACACCTTGTGGGCAATATGCGATCGCGCTGGATGGACTTCCTGACCAGCGACGGCGAAAAGCCGGACCGCAGGCGCGACACCGAGTTTGAGGAGCCTCCGCCAACCAGGGCGGCATTGCTAACACTTTGGGAAAAAGGATGGAATTACGTTTTCACCGCCCTCGAGCCATTGTCGGATGCGGACCTTGAACGCACGGTTGCGATCCGCGGGGAGCCGCATTCCGTGATGCAGGCCATCAATCGTCAGATCGCGCATTACGCCTATCATTGCGGACAGATCGTGTTCCTGGCGAAACATCTGCAAGCCAAGCAGTGGAAATCGCTCACCGTGCCGCGAGGCAAGTCGGAAGAGTTTAATCGGCGGGTCGTAACCAAGGAAATCAGCCAACGTTAGCGAACGGCGGGGCCAGCGTCCCGCAGCCGGCACTATGCCCCAAGACGTACCTGTTTCCTGGCCTTGGGGAACTTGTGTTCGTGCAGCTTCATGTCCACCTTGCGGCCGCGGAAAGTGACCCCTTCCGCCTCCAGCCGGAAGCGCTGTTCGAAAGCGTCATCTCCATGCAGCTTTATGACCCCTCCGGAGCCCAGCACCCGTTGCCAGGGCAGGCCGACGCCGCCGCGGAGCGCCGCTACCACCTGGCGGGCGCCGCCGGGAAATCCTGCGGCTTTGGCGACTGCACCGTAAGTGGAAACTTTTCCTGGAGGAATGCTGCGGATGGTAGCCCTGATTCTTTCGCGCATGTTGGGCTTTGAGGTGGATTTCACGGTTCGTGCCGATTTTACAGCGCGATCCAGCCTATCCGGATCAACCAGAGCGAGCCGCTCGAAATCAGTATCCAGAGGATCACCCCCTGGAGCATCGGCCGATGCCCCACTTTTTTCAAGGTCGCGACGGAAATGCCGCTACCAATGAGGTAAAGGGTTGCGGTGAGGCCGATCTTGCCTGCCTTCGACAAAAGGCCGTACGCCGCCGCGCCGGCAGGCAGATAGGTGTTGCACACGGCCGCCAGGCAGAAAAAAGCGATGAACCATGGCCATTGGATTTTCGCTCGGGAATGTTTGATCACGGCGGCGCCAATCGACATGGGGACAATCCACAGGGCCCGTGCCAGCTTTACGGTGGTGCCCACGGCCAAGGCAACGGCTCCGTACTTGGCGGCCGCGCCCACCACCGAACTGGTGTCATGGATCGCCAGAGCGGCCCAGAGACCGAACTGCGTCTGGCTGAGATGGAGCGCGGCTCCGATCGTTGGAAAGGTCAGCAGGGCCACGGAATTGAGAACGAACACCGTGCCCAGCGAGACCGCCATCTGCTCGTCGCTGGCGCCGGTGATGGGGCCGACGGCGGCGATGGCGCTGCCGCCGCATATCGCTGTGCCGGTTGAGATCAGGAAGGCCGGGGTGCGTTGCATTTTCAGCATTGCCCCCAGGGTCATGCCCACCACCATGGTGAAAGTGATGCCGAAGACAGTGTAGACAAAGCCGCTGCGGCCGGCGCGGATCACGTCGTGCATGTTCATGCCGAAGCCCAGCCCGACCACGGAAGCCTGCAGCATGTAGCGGGAAAGCTTCTTGGCGCCTTGGTCGAAGGGATGGGGAAAGGCGAAGCCAAAGACCAGCCCCAAAGCCAGCGCCACCGGCGGCGAAACCAATCCGCTGGCGGCAACCGCGAGGCCGAGGAGGAAGACAACCTTAGGGATCATGCTGACGGGCGTGAAGTCAGGAGCGGAAAACGCAACATCTCTCTAGTTGCCTGGCTGCTCGAATCCAGTTCAGCCGCGTGAAAAAAACCGAGCCGGTCATTCCTAACTCGGCGTCCCAACTAGGCAGCCGCGCCCTTCTCGAAGGACTCGAGGCCCTTTTCCTCGCTGTCGTACACCTCAAAAACGGTAAGCAGCTTGGTGACCTGTAGGAGATCGTCGACTCGCTGGGTAAGGTTGATCAACTTCAACGCGCCGCCAGCGCTTTGCGCCGTGGTGTAGAGCGCAACCAGCGTTCCCAACCCGCCGCTATCGATGTAGCTAATGCCGCCCAGGTTTAACAGGACGCGGCTGTTCTCGCCGATGAGCTTCTTGAGCGTATCCCGGAGCAGGGCTGATTCTTCGCCGAATACAATCCGGCCATTGCAATCAACAATGGTCACGCCGTTCACAACCCTGGTGCTAAGTTTCAACTGCATGGGGCCTCCCGGTCTGGCTTGAGCCGACCCAGTCAAAAAGCCTATTCCTTGGGCGCTTTCTTCGCAAGGGGTCATTTCGCCGCCTGGGACGAGCGCCTGGACCGCGTCACCAAACCGCCGGGAACACGAAACTACACGAAGAAAAACGGGGATGAATCCTTGGACTTGCGTTTCCGCCGACTGTGATCGACGAATGCGGCGGCTCTACCGGGGAAGGCATCACGTATAATTGAGGGTTCGAACACATCATGAGCTATCAGGTTTTAGCCCGCAAGTATCGTCCGCAACGATTCTCCGAGGTAATCGGGCAGGAACATGTTACCCGGACGCTCAAAAACGCCCTGGAGCAGGGTCGGACGGCGCACGGGTACATCTTCAGCGGACATCGCGGGATTGGCAAAACCACGGTGGCGCGCATCCTGGCCATGGCGCTCAATTGCCGGTCTTCGGACAAGCCGGTGGCGGAGCCGTGCGGGGTATGCGAGTCCTGCACTGAAATCCGGGCGGGAAATTCCGTGGATGTAATCGAAATTGACGCCGCGACCAATCGCGGTATCGATGAGATTCGTGAATTGCGCGAGGGCACGCGCTATCGTCCCGCGCGCGACCGCTTCAAGATCTACATCCTCGACGAGGCGCACCAGATTACGGATGCGGCTTTCAACGCTCTGCTGAAAACGCTGGAAGAGCCGCCCGGGCACGTGGTGTTCATGCTGGCGACTACCCAGCCCGAGGACATTCCGCAAACCATTCGATCGCGCTGCCAGCATTTCAGCTTTCGCGCCGTGGGATTCGAGGAAATTCTCAACCAGCTTAAAGATCTTGCCGGCCGCGAAAACGTGGAGGCCGATGAAGACGCGCTGGCCCTGCTGGCCGAAGCCGGGGACGGTTCGATGCGCGATGCGCTTTCCATTCTCGACCAGGCCATCGCTTCCTCCGCCGGGCGGCTGACCGCCGATCAGGTGCGGAACCTGGTGGGCGCGGCGCCTTCCGGGGTGCTGGAAGAAGTGATGCAGGCGGTGGCCCAGGGATCGAGCGAAACTGTTTTGCGTCTGGTGGACCGGTTGATTAGCGAAGGCCACAGCCCCACTCATTTTGCCCGGCAGATGGTGCGTTTTCTGCGCAATGCCGTGGTGGCGCGGGTGGCGGGCGCGGACTCTTCCCTGCTGCAGATTTCGAGCGATGAGCGGCAGCGGGTGGCCCGCATCGCGGCGCATTTCGAAGAAGAAGACCTGGCGCGGCATCTGCAGATCATGTTGCGCACGCACGGCGAGCTTGGGTACCGCCAGGAACAGCGCTTTCATCTGGAGTTGGGCCTGCTGAAAATGGCCCACGCGCAACGCCTGCTGCCGATCGAGCAGTTGCTCAGCGCAGCGGCGGGCTCCGCTGCACCTCGTCCGCCGGGCAAACCGTCGGTGGTGCCGGACATCAAGAGGACTGAACCTCCGCCGGCTACGCGGGCCATGAAGGTTTCGCCGTTCGCAGCGGATTCGGCGCGAAAGAGCGGGTCCAAGCCGGAGCTTTCCGCGGAGAGCGCTCCGCTCGCCGGGCCCCTCGCGGTCGCGGGAGGAGGGACGGCAAGGGTGGTGATGGGGTCGGCCGCCCCGGCCGCGGCGGTCCAGCAGGCACCGGAGATTTTTCCCGAAACCCATCGGGCCCCGGAAGAGCAGCCCGTCGAGGTTCGCGACGTCGTGCTGAACGCATTGAATAGCGCCGGCCATCGCCTGCTGACCAACATGCTCGAAACTGCGCAGTGGCAGGTCGAGGGCAATGAGTTGGTGATTAGGGTGGCCTCATCGGCGACGGTAATTGAGATGT